>NZ_JAOVTJ010000002.1:0-268134 GCF_027736965.1 Campylobacter sp. JMF_11 EL3 | reverse complement strand
AGATGAGCATAATAAATTCTTCGTTGGTCTTGCCGGCGAATATGAGTTTAGCTCAGAAGCAGGCGGTAGATTTATCGTGCCAAATGGTAGCACAGGCGAGATACTAAGCCCAGATCTAAAAGGTCTAACAGGAATTGGCGAAATTGGCTATCAATACAAAACCGAAACGCTTAAATTCGACGCTGGCGTAAAAGGATACGCTGGCAAACAAGAAGGCGTAAGCGCACAAATGGCACTTAGCATTGCGTTTTAGTTAAATTTGATTGCTTCGTGGCAGGGAAACCTGCCACAGCCCCTAAGAATTTAAAATTTCAAACGCTAGATTTGGCAAAATTTAAAATTTTGCCAAATTTGTCATTGCGAGGAGCTGTTTTACAGCGACGAAGCAATCCAGTAAAATTTAGAGAGAATTTAAGAATTGAAATTTATCTGAATTTCCCTGAATTATAACGCTTTGCTCGCAATGACAGCAAATCGCATACTTTAAATTTTAAACTCGTAGATTGCTTCGCTACGCTCGCAATGACAGCTAAATTTACAAATTTCATCATTAAATGCTATACTCGAAAAAACAAAAGGAAATCCTATGAAAAAAGCATTTAGTATGGTTGAGCTTGTTTTTGTGATTGTGATTGTTGGGATTTTGGTTGGCGTTGCGCTTCCACGCTTACAAGCTTCGAGAGATGATGCCTTGGTCGTGGCGGCCAAAAACGACCTAAAAACCGCACTTAGCGATGTCATCGCCTATAATCTCACGCAGGGGCGGTATTCGACCAATATCAAGGATATGACGAGCGTGGATTTTAAAAACAGCGTTTTTCGCGTGAAAAAGCGGGATTGTTTGAAGTTTATTTTCCATGGCATGAGCGTTATGGAGGTGCGGATTGACCGCGCTGGGCTGTGCGGGAGAGTGCTAGAAGGCTCTGCGGTCGAACCATACCTCAAAATGGACGCAGGAGAGCTCAAACACAGTGATAGCGTATCATACATACCGCTGGATAGTTCGACGATTTCGGCGATAAATGGAGCGAAATTTTAGTAAAATTCTGCAAATTTCAAAATTTAATGTAAAATTTTGGGCAAATTTTGCCCAAAATTTTAGAAAAACGATTTATAAACATTGTCGAGTAGGAAGTATTTTTTATCAATTGTGCCCTTGTAAAACGGCTCAAAGGTCTCGTTATAGGCTTTTGTGAAAAATCCCTCTTTGCTTAGAGCAATGATTTGCTCGTTTAAAAATTCAAGCAAACTTGTGTTTCCTTTTTGGATTGCGATTGATAGAAAAACGGTGTTGCCAAGGTTTGAGAGTTTGACCTCCATTGTGGGGTCAAAAATCGGATAAGCATAGACAAAAAGGTTGTTATTGACATAGCCGTCAAGTTCGCCATTTTTGACTTTTTTATAGCAATCGACGCTGTCGTTGCAGTAAGTGATAGGAATCCCCTCTTTATTCAAAAATGCTTCGCCTGTGGTTTTAAGCAATGCGCCGATTTTTTTGCCTTTTAAATCCAAGACAGATTTGATGTCGCTACCTTTTCTGGTGAGAAGACCCAAATTTACAGTAAAATACGGAGCCGTGAAGTCGGCTAAATGGGCGCGCTCTGGCGTTACAGACACAGCGGCAACTATCATATCAACTTTATTTTCTTGCAAAAGCGGAAAACGCACATCGTTGGTAACGCCCATGAGGCTTATGTGGCCTTGTTTCTCGCCAAAAATCCTTTTTGCCAAAATTTCGGCAAGCTCGACCTCAAAGCCCTCGAATTTACCATTGACAAGCTCGCCAAATGGCGGTTCAGCGTCATACACGCCGATACGGATTTCACCTCGCGCTCTAATCTCATCGAGCGAATACGAAAATGCGCTTGTCGCAAGGACAGCCAATGCCAAAAGAAACTTTTTCATAGTATTTCCTTTTTGTAGTTTTGCGCAAATTTGCGCCTGGCAAATTGAAATTTGCAACTTTTGCGGGGGGGGGATTTACTCCTTTTTGATATTTTATCGCAAAGAGTAGCGAAAATTTAATTAAAATTTGATAATGTAGTTACAAATTTAATTTAAATTTTGCAAAAATTCCAAAATTTAATAAATTTCAGTAAAATCGCGGATTAAATTTCACAAAGGCAGGTAATGTTTTCATCGTTTTTCAAAAGTCCAAAATGGCGATTGTTGGCCTGGGGCGGACTAATTTTTATACTCGGCATTAATTTATTTCAAACCATTTTAAATGTCAAATTTAACGAGTGGTATAGGGCGTTTTACGATATGGGTGGCGAGATCGACAAACACACGATTGACGAGTTTTATGAGGCTATGCTTTTGTTTTTGTGGCTTGCGATGTGGTTTATACTAGCGGCAGTTTCGGAGCGCTATATCACGCGCGTATGGGTGCTAAAATGGCGCGAGGCGATGACATTTTCATACATTGGCTTTTGGCGCAGGGTAGAGCGCGACATAGAGGGTAGCTCACAGCGTATCCAAGAGGACATTTATCGTTTCACCAAAACCCTTGAAGATGTCGGCATGCGAATTGTCTATGCCTTTATGACGCTATTTGCGTTTATTCCGATTTTATGGGGGCTAAGTAGTGGGATAAATTTGCCCTTTATCAAGGATATTCCGGGCTCTCTTGTTTGGATTGCGCTAGCTGTGAGCGTGGGTGGGCTTGGCGTGTCGTGGTTCGTGGGACGCTACCTGCCACGCCTAGAATACAACAACCAAAAGGTCGAAGCAGCCTTCCGAAAAGAGCTAGTTTTTGCCGAGGAGGACAAGGCGAATTACGGAAGCGAGGAGAAGCTCATTTCGCTTTTTGACAAGCTTAAATTTAACTACCACAAGCTTTTTTTGCACTATTTGTATTTCGATACTTGGCTTCACACTTACTCGCAAATCCTTGTCATCGTGCCATATCTCATCATGGGGCCAGGGCTTTTTACCAAGGTAATCACGCTTGGCGTGCTAATCCAAACAGCAAATGCCTTTAATAAAGTGCGCCAAAGTTTTAGCGTATTTACGGAGAATTGGACGACGATAACCGAACTTCGCTCGATCCACATGAGGCTTAGCGAGTTTGAGAAAAACATAGGCTATGACCCAAAACTAGCCTTGCAGGCCGAATTTAGGGCGTAAAATGGCGAATATCAACGACTATCTTTTTTGGCGCGGGGATTTGAAATTTAGCGAGCATAAATTTAACGAGCTAGACGCGCTTGTTTTGGCGCGATTTTCGTATTTGCCGTTTCATAAAATTTCGCTTTTTAATGGTGGAAATTTGGGTGAAATTTGCGAAAATTTGGCAAATTTAAGCGATGATGAGTTTTTGTGGGAGGGCGATAAAACACTCGCGCTAAATTTAGCCCAAAGCGCGCGTTTTGGGGATTTGCGCGTGAGTGATATAGAGCGAGATAACGACAAAGAGGCAATCAGGCAGTTTGGCGCGCTGTGTATTCATTTGGGCGTGGAAGAAATTTTCGTATCGTTTATCGGCACGGATAATTCGATTTTGGGCTGGCAAGAGGACTTTAATATGGCGTTTTTAAAAGAGCTTCCTTGCCAAATCTCAGGGCTTAAATATCTAGAAAAAATCGCGCAAAAATACCCGCATGCGCGCCTTAAAATCGGCGGACATTCAAAGGGCGGAAATGTGGCGATTTACTCAGCGCTTAGGGCAAATCCTAGCGTGCATGGTCGCATAATAAAGGTCTATAACTACGACGGACCGGGGTTTTTGCCGGAATTTTACGAGCAAAATTTGAGTGGCGAAATTTTATCAAAAATCCAAACCTATATCCCAAATGAGAGCATTATCGGAAATCTGCTAAGCCACAAAGAGAGCATAAAAATCGTCCAATCAAGCGCCAAGCTTGTCTTTGCGCACGATATTTTTAGCTGGGAGGTGGGCAAGGAGGATTTTATCTACGCTGTGGGGCTTAGCAATTCGAGCAAGATTATTGATAAGACTTTGAGCGATTTTATGCAAAATACTACCGCCACTCAGCGCAAAATCGCAATTGAGGCGGTTTTTGAGCTATTTAATGCCACTAGCCTCGATACCTTCGCGCAAATCCCGCATAACCTGCCACTCGCGGTGCCTCAAATTTTGCAAAAATACAAAACGGTTGCAAAAGATGATAAAAAAATGATAGCAAATATGCTTTTACAAATTGCTTCTGCTTACCTCGAAAATCTCGCCAAGCACACGAACGATAAAATCAAGGATAAAAGGCAGTCTTATAAAGATAAATTCAAGGAAAAATGGCAAATTTAGGCTAAATTTGGCGAAATTTTAAAATTTCGCCAAAAGCAAAATTTAATTGTGCGTTACTGGCAACCTTCGCACTCAATACTTCTGTCTGCGACATCGGAGTTGAAATCATCAGTTGATGGGCTTTCGCTTCTTAGATAATATGTCGATTTAATGCCAAACTCCCACGCAAGGGTGTAAATGTCATTTAGCACCTTGCCGCTAGCCTTATCAAGCGTGATAAAGATATTTAGGCTTTGACCCTGATCTATCCATTTTTGTCGGATTGCACCTGCTTTTATAAGCAGTCGCTGATCTAGCTCATACGCTGGAACATAGGCTTGCCAAGTATCTGGGCTTAGATTTGGCACGACCACAGGAATCATACCGCTTAGGTTGTGTTCAAACCATTTGCGTTTATAGTTAAGAAAAATTTTATAAGAAGTCTGGGTGGAGTTTGTTGCATTTGTGTAGTTTTTATTTTTTAAGCCAATGTTTTATTTCGCTGTTTTTACAACATTTAATTTTTTCTGTGTTTGAATTAAATATAACTTCGACATTTTCACCTATTTTAGCTAGTTCTATAAGTTCATTACAGTAACTTAAAAATAGAGGATTATGTTCTGCAACTATAAAAGTTTTTGTTTCATTTTGTATCGTTTTATATAATAAAGATAAAATCTTTATTATATCTTTATCATCTAATCCTTTTGTAGGTTCATCTAATGCAATAGTTTTATTTCTTTTATCATTAAGAGCTTCAAATAGTTTTAATCTTTGAGATTCTCCGCCTGAAATTTCTAAAATTTTCCTATTTAAATTCAAGTGAGACAAACCAAGTTCGTTTAATAAATTTAGTTTTTTCATTATTTTACTTGGTAGGTTTGACTGAATTAAGTTTTCAATGTTTTGATTTAAAATATCAAATATACTCGTATCTAAAATTTTAATTTCTTTTGTTTTTTTATCAAATCCGCTACCACTACAATCTTCGCAATCGTGGTAAAATTTGCGATTGTATTTTTCTAATACAAGGATTTTTCCGCTACCACCACATTTTTTACAACTCAAATTTTTAAAAGACATATCGTTATTTTTATGAAAAATCTCTTTTATATCATCTAAAATTCCGCAATATGTCGCTATGGTTGAATTTATTCCACATTTAATTGGTTTTTGAGAGATATATTTATACGAATTTATCTGTCTCGGCAAAATATATTTTAAAAGGCTAGTTTTTCCTATGCCAGATTTTGAGCTAATTCCGATTAATAAGCCAAATTTTATCTCAATATAGCCACTAAATTTCAAAAAATCTAAATTTGAAAGTTTTATTTTTTGGGAAGCAAAGGACTTGAAATCATTTTTTAAAACACCATTGTAATTATCTATTTTTGGCGATATAAACTCGCCTTTATCCAAATAATAAATATTGTTTGCTTTATTTATTAGCTCTTTATTGTGTTCTATTGCGATAATCGTATTATTATGCTTTAAATGCTCTATTTCATCTGTTAAATTTTTAATTTCGCTTGGGTGAAGTGAATTTGTCGGCTCGTCTAAACATATTGCTATGTTATTTATTTTGCTGATTAAAATTTTAACTATTCTTAGTCTTTGTAGTTCGCCACCTGAGATAGATGGTATAGATCTGCTTAAATTTAAGTGCCCTAAACCTAGAATATTGCATTTTTCGATAAAGTGCTCCAAACTTTTTGCTTTAAAATATGGGTATTTATTTTTTAAAAAATTTATTATTTGTATTAATTTAGAAAAATCACAAAGCAAAATATCTTTTAATGTAAAATTTGCAATTTTTATGTTGTTTATATTGTCATCTAGCCTTGAACCACCACATTTTTGACAAATAATTTTTTGTGTATATTTTTCATTTATTTTGTCTATTTCGCTTAACATAACACCGCGATAAAAGTCTGTTTTTACTCTTGTTTTACCTGCAATTTTATATGAAATTTTATATTTTTTATTAGATTTTTCGTAAAGAATTTTATTTTTTTGAATTTCATTTAATTCATCAAATGTTAAATTTTCATCAATATCTAAATCTTTTAAGTATGACATTAAAATTTGCGAATAAAAATCTTTGTATGAATTATGCCAAATTAAAAATGGATTATCTTTTATTTTTGTCTTTTTATCGATAATGCACTCCAAATTTAGCTTTTTTTCAAATCCTAATCCAGAACACCGCTTACACATATTTTTATGATTTATACTTATGGCATTTTTTGTGAAATTTGGCGAAATTTTTGATAAAACAAAAGATAACTCATCGCCTAAATGAAAATATGTAAGTATCGTAGAGCGTGGATTTATATTGAAATTAAGTTGTTTTAGAGCAACTGAAAATAGGATATTCTCGTATGATCCTACAATATAATCGCTATTTTCGCAATCTTCGTCCATTAAAGAATTAAACTCATTTTTAGATATTCTGTGTATCGTATCGAAAACCAAACTTGATTTCCCTGACCCACTTGCACCACAAATACAAGTTAGTGTATTTGGGGTTATTTTAATGCTTAAATTTTTTAAATTGTGAGTTTGTATGCCACTATACGAGATTAGCTTCCCACTCATCTATTAAGCCTCGCAAAATATTTTGTTTGTATTTTCTATCGCAAATCGCATTTCTCATATTATTTTTCAAATTTAGATTATCTATTTTACAGCCGCCACAGCATATAAATTTCAGGTCACATTTTTTACATTTTTCCATAAAATTTACGCAGGTTTGTCGATTTATATTGTCAAATTTATCCATTATTTTTTCCGCACTTTCATCTAAATTTAAATAAAACGAGCCAAATTTAGAGCATGGATAAATTTTTCCATTCGCATCTATGACTATGCTTGTGCCTATACCGCAGTTTTTGAATCTTATATTTTGTTCCTTTGTCTTTGTCTTTGCGATACCCAAATTTAGTAATTCTTTCATAAGCTCATATATGATTTTGTCTGATAATTTTTTATTGTAATTTTTTAAATTTAGTTCTTTTGGTGCCGCACCGATTAATTCTATTTCGTTGTTTAGGCGAATTTCTAAATTTGAATAATCTATTTTTTTGATAAAATTAAGCAAATTTTGTTTTATATCACTTAAAGTATCGGGCAAAATCGTAATGGCTAGAATTAGTTTGATATTTTTAGATTTTATCAAATTTATTGCATTTAAAACTTTTTTATAATTATTTTTGCCACGATTGTTTTCGTAAATTTCTGGCGAAACTCCTTCAAAGCTTATCTGTATTTCACTCACAAATTCGGCAATTTTTTCTATATTTTTATTATTTATCAAAATTCCGTTTGTGAAAAGCGTGATTTTATGTCCTTTTAATGCACTTAAAAGTTTGAAAATCTCTTTGTGGAGTAGCGGTTCCCCGCCAGATATAACAACTTCTGTAAAGCCGTTTATTTTTGTGATTTCATTAATTTTTTGTATGATTTTTTCTATATTCACATATTTTTTCTCTACTCGCCCTGCATTGACAAAGCAATGCTTACAACGCATATTACAATCATTAGTAAGGTTAATGTGTATATTTTTTTGTATCGTTTTTATATCGTCTTCATCGCTAGTGTTTTTATATCCGTCTTTGTAAAAATTATGATTGAAAATGATTTCAAGCAATTTATTTCTTAAATTTTCTGCTTTTGTGTCAAATTTCATTTCGTAATTTTCTAATGCTTCTTTTAGATTCATCTTTTCCAAAAACAAAAACATTTGATATTCGTTTTCGTTTAAAATTATCCAGCTTGGATAATTTGGAGCTATAAGTATATGTTTTGATGAAATTTTATAACGAGTGTATTTCTGGGGCAGTTCTACTTTTTCATCTTCTAAAATAGTTATTTCATCGTTCATTGTAATCCTTATAAAAGCCCCAAAATTGGGGCTATATTAGCAATCTTGGCGTTTGTGAGTTGTTCTGCATTGTGATCTTTGCTTTACAACAACAGGAGAATTGTCTTCATTTTTTGATTGTAATTTGATAACAATCTTTTTCATTTTACGCTCCTTTCAAAGAATAATCTTGATTATACCCCCCCCCCCCCTTAAAAACCAATAAATTACCAAAACAGCATAGTCAAGCAATTGTTTAAAATGTAAAGTATATGTGAATTTTAAAAAATTTAACGAGAATTTTATTTTCCTATTGCTTGATTTTTTGCCTTATAGTTTTGTTTCTATGTGCGAAATTCAGGTTTGATAATATGTGTGAGAGCGACATTATTTTGAATAATTTTAGTGAAAACAACAGTAAGGTGAAAATTTGGTAAATCTTGCGATACCAAAATTTGCAAAAAAATCTCCAAATTTGGTCTAAATTCGGAGACTTAAAAATTCGTAGAATTTCGTCCTGTGCGCTATTGGCAACCTTCGCACTCGATACTTCTGTCGGCGACATCGGAGTTGAAATCATCAGTTGAAGGGCTTTCGCTTCTTAGATAATATGTCGATTTAATGCCAAGCTCCCACGCAAGGGTGTAAATGTCATTTAGCACCTTACCGCTAGCCTTATCAAGCGTGATAAAAATATTTAGGCTTTGACCTTGATCTATCCATTTTTGGCGGATTGCACCTGCTTTTATAAGCAGCCTTTGGTCTAGCTCGTATGCCGGAACATAGGCTTGCCAAGTATCAGGGCTTAGATTTGGCACGACCACAGGAATCATGCCGCTTAGGTTGTGTTCAAACCATTTGCGTTTATAAACAGGCTCGATAGTCTGCGTCGTGCCTACTAAAATCGAAATTGATGAAGTCGGCGCAATCGCCATTAAATAGCCGTTTCTCATGCCGTCTTTCTTAACCTTTGCGCGAAGTGCGTCCCAGTCGCAAGAATTATCTTCAAAAAGCCCCCCGCGACCGACTAGTTTTTTAGCATTTTCGTTTGCTAAATCGATTGGGAAAATTCCTTGCGACCATTTTGAGCCGTCGAATTCAGGGTATTTGCCCTTTTCAAGGGCTAAATTTGATGAAGCGTAAATGGCGTTGTAACTTATGTTTTCCATGATTTTATCGATTGTCTCAAAATGCTCGTAACTTCCCCAAATAATACCCTTTTCGGCAAGCATTTGCGCTTCGCCCATTACGCCTAATCCTATGGCGCGAGAGCGCAAATTCGTGCGTTTTACCTTTGCGTGTGGGTAAAAATTTAGCTCTATTACATTATCTAGCATTCGCACGGCAATCGGCACGACTCGTTTTATATCATCTGGCGTGTGAATTTTGCTTAAATTTACACTAGCTAGGTTACAAACAGCCGTTGCGCCCTCATCTACGCCCTTTTCGACGATGAAAATGTCTTTGCCATTTATCGTATCAAGTGCGGTGATTTTTTTAGCTTTTTTGGTGATTTTACCATTTACGACGACTTCTTCGTTTTCTTCAAAAAGCTCTTCGCTTCCGTCAGCGTAAATCACTTTTGTTTTGTAGTGATTTGGCTGTGTATTTTGGAAAATTTCGGTGCATAAATTCGAGCTTCGAATTAGCCCTTTGTGCGAATTTGGATTAACCCTGTTTGCGTTATCTTTAAAGCACAAAAACGGCATTCCAGTCTCAAAATAGCTAGTTAGGATTTTTTTCCAAAGCTCTTTTGCTAGAACGGTTGATTTGCTGATATTTGGGTCGTTTTCGTAGGCGATATATTTTGCTTCAAATTCTTCGCCCCACACATCGCACAAATCAGCCACATCGACAGGGTCGAAAAGCGTCCATTTTTCGTTATTTGCTAGGCGTTTCATAAATAAATCATTTATCCACAAAGCAGGGAAAATTTCATGCGCTCTGCGGCGTTCTTCGCCTGAGTTTTTACGCAAATCCAAAAAGTCGTTTATATCCATGTGCCACGGCTCGATATACACGGCGATTGCGCCTTTTCTAGTGCCTAGTTGATCCACAGCCACGGCTATGTCGTTTGTGATTTTTAGGAAAGGTATTATGCCACCTGCGGCGTTTTTGTGTCCGTCGATACTGCCGCCCATTGCGCGGACTTTGCACCAGTCCCAGCCGATACCGCCACCAAATTTTGATAAAAGCGCCATTTCTTTGTAGCTATCAAAAATTCCTTCGATATTATCAGGCGTGCTTCCTACATAACAGCTTGAAAGCTGGTGGCGAGTAGTGCGTGCGTTTGAGAGTGTCGGAGTGGCAAGCATGACTTCAAATTTGCTTATTAAATCGTAGAATTTTTTCGCCCAGCCTTGGCTGTCTAGCTCATTTTGCGCCAAAAACATAGCAATCGCCATAAACATGTGCTGTGGAAGCTCAATCGGCTTTGCTTGTCTGTCTTTTATAAGATAGCGATCATAAAGCGTTTTAATGCCAAGATAGGTAAATTGCAAATCGCGCTCTGGCTTAATGTAGGCGTCTAAGTCGTCTAGGTCGTATTTTTCTTTTAGCCCTAGCATGATGCGCCCCTCGCTTTCACCGCGCTCAAAGTAGGTTTGAAGCGATTGATAGCCGGTGAAGCCCGATACTTTGTGATACAAATCATAAAGGAAAAGTCGCGCTGCCACAAATGTCCAGTTTGGGCGGTCTATGTCGATTTTATCGACGGCGGTTTTGATAAGGGTTTGCTGGATTTCCTCCGTGGTAATCATATCGCGAAACTGAATTTTTGCATCGACTTCTAGCTCGCTAAGGCTGACATTTTCAAGCCCCGCTACCGCGTCCCCAGTGAATTTTTTGATTTTTGAAATATCGAGTTCTTCGGTTCTACCGTTGCGTTTAATTACTTTCATTTTTGCGTCCGTTTCTAAGAAAAAATAATTGTGCGATTGTATCTTTTTAAAGCTTATGATTTAAGAAAATTTATCCAAATTTTGCTTTGGAGTTTTGCTAAATTTTAAGTTAAATTATTATGGGAAAATTTGGGTATTTTTTGATTTTATGACAGAAAATTTAGCCCAAAATGGGCTAAATTTTTAAAATTTTAATCCAAAAATACAACGAGCTAAAATGCAGAGCCCAAAAAACTCCAAAAGAGTTAGTTTGGGGGCGTGAAAATGCTTCATAGCAATCGCCTCCCACAACGGAAAGCAGATAGCAACTATAATAAACAAAAAAACAAAGATAAAGCGCCTTCTACAAGTGCGCGTGCGCCAAAAAAACTCTCTTGTTTGCTCTCTCTCATACTGACTCCTTTAAATTTTACTCTTGTAGCTTACCCAAACACCCTAGCGAAAATTTTATCCACATTTTTGGTGTAATATCCATAATCAAAACACGCTTTAATCTCATCTTCGCTCAAAGCCTTTCGCAAATCTTCATCGGCTAGTAAATTTTGCAGATACAAACTAGCTCCGTTTTCATCGATAGCCTTTTTGCCTTCTTGCAAATCAGCCCAAACTTTCATCGCATTTCTTTGCACGATTTTATAGGCTTCTTCACGCGACAGCCCTTTTTTAGGAAGTTCTAGCAAAACTCTTTGTGAAAAAACTAGTCCGCCTGTTAAATTTAAATTTTTCATCATATTTTCAGGATAAACGACTAGGTTTTCGATCAAATTTGCAAGGCGATTTAGCATAAAATCCGCCGTCACAAAGCCATCTGGCAGTATAAATCTCTCAACCGAACTATGACTAATATCTCTTTCGTGCCACAAAGCGACATTTTCCATAGCAGGAATCGCATAACTTCTTAAAACCCTGCAAAGCCCCGTTACATTTTCGCTAAGAACGGGATTTCGTTTGTGTGGCATAGCTGAGCTCCCTTTTTGTCCGGGAGCAAAATACTCTTCGCACTCATAAACTTCTGTTCTTTGGTAGTGGCGGATCGCAACGGCGATTTTTTCGCAGCTTGAAGCCAAAATCGCTAGTGCGTTCATAACTTGTGCGTAGCGATCTCTTTGTATGACTTGGTTTGACGCCGGGGCTGGTTTTAAGCCTAGATTTTGGCAAACTAGCTCTTCAAGTTCTAACGGAGCGTGGGCGAAATTTCCCATTGCGCCACTGATTTGACCGACACTTATGACGCCATAAGCGTGTTTTATAAGTTCTAATGCGCGGTTAATTTCATCGTGCCAAATCGCTAAAACAAGCCCGAAAGTTATCGGTTCGCCGTGAATTCCATGACTTCGCCCAACCATAAGCGTATTTTTGTGCTTCATCGCTTGATTTTTGATTGCCGATTTTAGGGCTTCGATGTCAGCGATAATCAAATCCAAGCTATCTTTTATCTGCAATGCCACAGCCGTATCGATACAATCGCTACTTGTCATACCATAATGCACAAATCTGCTCTCTTCGCCAAGACTTTCGCTCACGCTGGTTAAAAACGCAATCACATCGTGCTTTGTCGTTTTTTCGATTTCGTCTATGCGTTCGACGCTAAATTTAGCGTTTTTGCAAATTTTTTCGCAATCATCATCAGGGATAAAGCCAAGCTTGTTCCACGCCTTAACCGCTGCCAGCTCCACTTTTAGCCAAGCGTCGTATTTGGCAAATTGCGTCCATTTGTCTTTCATAATTTTTCGTGCGTATCGCTCTACCATTTTTGTGCCTTTATTTGAAATTTGATATAATCCGAAATTATATTAAAAAAGGGCTGAAAACTTAGTTAATATGGCGTATGAGAAATTTAGTTTAGGTAAATTTAGAGATCGGCGAATTTTTGAGATTTTGCTGGGCTTGGGGCACGATATGAAAACTGCGCAAAGGCTGTGTGATAAGGGCAGGGTGCTAGATAGCTCTGGTGCGGTAATGGCAAAAAACAGCGTGGCAAAGGGCGAGATTTTTTTGATAGATTATAAATGTGAGCCAAAAGGACTGCGCGCGATTTTTGAATGCGAAGAATTTGGTGTTTTTGATAAGCCTAGCGGAGTGCTTTCTCACCCAAACGGCAGACATTGCAAATATTCGCTTTATGATGAAATTTGGTCGCTTTATGGTCGCTCTGCGGCGGTCGTTCATAGGCTCGATAAAGAGACAAGCGGCGTGATACTGGTCGCAAAAAATTTGGCTAGTTTAAATGCGCTAAAAATGCTTTTTGAAAATAGGGCAGTGAAAAAATCATATTTTGCTTTGGTGAGCGGGAAAGTTGAGCGAGAATTTGTAATCGATGAGCCAATAGGCGAGAGTTTAGAAACTGACGAAGTGGCTATAAAAATGCGAATTTGCGAAAACGGCAAAAAGGCGATAACCGAAATTTATCCGATAGAGTATTTTAGCGAATTTAATGCCACTTTGGTTCGAGCCGTGCCACTGACTGGAAGACAGCATCAAATTCGTTTGCATTTGTTTCATGTGAAACACAATATTTTAGGCGACCCGCTTTACGGGACTGATACGGCGACTTTCGAAGCGATTTTGGACGAGAAATTAAGTGTCGAAGAGCGGATAAATTTAACAGGTGCTTCTAGGCTTTGCTTGCACGCAGCGAATTTGCACTTCGAATTTAACGGGAAAATTTATAATATTCAAACAAAGGCTGATTTTAAAAGCGAGTTTTTGAAAGCGTTAAAATTTTGAAACAAAATGGATATAAAAATATTGCTTCAATAAATTCTATATTTATTACAAATTCCTAAATTTGATAAACTGATTGGTATTATGAAAAAACGATAGCTAAACCAGCTAAAATTTGCAAATTTAAGCAATTTTTAAGGGGGGGGGGGGGGGTATGATATTGTGAATTTTAATCTGAAAGGATAACATGGAAAAACGAGAATTAACATGTCCATTTTGCGGCAAAGATGACATAAAATTTGGTGCGATTGTTTGTGGTGATTGCAAGGCAGAGATTGCTTATGGTTGTTCGTGGCTTGGGTGGTTTGTGGCTGCGATAGTTTTATTGTTTCTTGGTCTTGCCACTCTTAATGATGGAGGCTTGTTATGGATTAGTGGCGGCATACTTACTTTGCTTGTGGCAATATATAAATTTCAAAGGAATCGTAAGTTAAAAGATAATCCGGAATTTATACGAGCTCAAAAGCATGTAAAATAAATCTATTTAAATTATAAATAATGGGCTAGATTGTTTTAAGAATTTTTTCTAGCAATTTAGCCCATTATTTTTTCTCGTTCAAAACTACGAACAAAATTCCGCCAATGCCTACAACTGCGACAATGGCGATGAAAACAATTTCAATTATATCAAGTGTGCTCATTTTTGTTTCTTTCTTTTAGTTGTCCGCACGCAGCACTTATGTCAAGCCCCTTGCTTTGGCGAATCGTGCAGGTTACGCCATGCGCGCTGAGATAATCTTGGAATTTTACCATATTTTCCGTGCTTGGGCGCAGATACGGGCTTCCTTCGTGCGGGTTAAAATATATCAAATTTACCTTTGCTTTTATGCCGTGAAGTAGCTTTACAAGGGTTTTTGCGTCGCTAGGGCTATCATTTACGCCACCCATGACAAGGTATTCAAACATCACTCGCTTTCGCATATCTATGGGGAAATTTCGCACGGCGTCCATAACCGAAGCTATGTTGTAGGCTTTGTTTATCGGCATTAATTTGGCACGAAGCTCGTCGGTTACGGCGTGAAGCGAAATGGCAAGTAAAACGCCCAAATCCATTTCGCCAAGCTTTTTTATCTGTGTAGCTAGACCGCTCGTGCTGATAGTCTGGCGGCGTGGAGCGATGGCTAGGCCATCATTTTCTTTTAGAATTTGCACGGCTTTTGCAACATTTGCTAGGTTATCTAGCGGTTCGCCCATACCCATATATACGATATTTACGCGTCTTTCGTAAGGGATTTGATTTGCGATTTTTATGTATAAAATTTGCCCGACGATTTCACCTGCTGTGAGATTTCGCACAAATCCGCCTTTGGCAGTCAGACAAAACGCACAGCCCATTTTGCAACCAACTTGCGAACTGACACAAATCGTGTATCTTGCATGGCGTGAAATTTTGCCGTTTTCGTCGGCGACTTCATCTTTCATAGGAAGCAAAACGCTTTCTATGGTTTTGCCGTCTTTTAGCTCGAAAAGATATTTTTTGCTTCCGTCGATACTCTCTTCGCATTTTACGCATTTTACGGAGTCTAAATAGAAATTTTCGCTTAAATTTGCTCTTAATTCCTTTGGTAAATTTAGCATTTCATCAAAATTTTTAACACCTTTTTTGTAAATCCACTCGTAAATTTGCTTGGCTCTAAATTTTGGCGTTACAAGCTCGGATAGTTCATCAAGTGTGAAATCTAGGATATTTTTCAAATTATTCCTTTTTGTTTTAAGTAATTTTCTAAAATTTCTTTGGCTTTTGCGTGATTTTTCAAAAATTCTGCGTGTGCGTTTTGGTTGCAAAAATTCGTCGCGACGAAAATTCCGCGAGCTGGGATTTTGAAACTTTCGGCGACTTTGACGACAGAGTAAAATTCCATATTTTCGATTTTGTAGCCGAGTGTGGCGAATTTTTGCGCGCAAATTTCATCTGTGGTGATGAAATTTGATGAGTTGCAAAATGTTTCATATGAAACATTAGGGTCAAAAATCGGGCTGTATGAGTAGCCACAAAGCTCGGAGATTTCGTGGTTTGTGGCTGTTTCGCACTCGAAAATATCAAAAATTTTACCTTCGCCATATAGACCGCAACTGCCTACAAACAAAATTTCGCTATGTTTTTCGCTCGCTAAAATTTTGGTTAAATTGATAGCGCAATCCACGAGCCCCACGCCGACAGCGCGAGCGAAGTCGAATTCTTCGCCATTTCCTGCGCACACTATCAACTTCGAACCCTTATGCCGTTTTGCAAAAGATAGGCTTTTAAATCTTTGATTTTTATCTCGCCGAAGTGAAAAATGCTCGCCGCGAGTGCCGCGTCTGCCCCACACTCAAAGGCTTCTTTGATATGTTCCATATTTCCTGCACCGCCACTTGCGATGACAGGGATTTTTAGCATTTTGCTAATTTTACCCGTAACTTCTAAATCAAAGCCGTTTTTGGTGCCGTCGCAGTCCATAGAAGTGAGCAAAATTTCCCCCGCACCGCGGTTTTGCACTTCCTCTGCCCACGTATAAGCGTCCAGTCCGGTGTCTTCTCTGCCACCTTTGACAAAGACATTGTAGCCCTCACCAGTTCGTTTGACATCGATTGCCACGACGACGCATTGAGAGCCAAATTTTTTCGCTGCTTCGTCGATTAAACCTGGATTTGCGATGGCTGATGAGTTTAGGCTGACCTTGTCGCAACCCACATCCAAAAGTCGCGAAATATCGTCGATTTTACGGATTCCGCCACCCACGGTCAGCGGGATAAAAAGCTGTTTTGCCACGCTTTCGACCACATGCACGATAGTGTCGCGATTCTCAAAACTAGCCGTAATGTCTAAAAAACAAAGCTCGTCCGCACCCTCGTCGTTATAGCGTTTTGCGATTTCGACAGGATCGCCTGCGTCGCGTAAATTTACGAAATTTATGCCCTTTACCACGCGCCCATTTTGCACATCTAGGCATGGAATTATTCGTTTTGCAAATGTTTTCAAAATTTTGCCCTTTAAAATTTTTGTAAATTTTAGCCAAATTTCGCTTATATAACCATTTTATAAGTAAAAATTGGATAAAATTTCTCGATGATAGTTGCAAAGAAAAAATTCGGACAAAATTTTTTAAAAGATAGTTTGATTTTAGACAAAATTATCCAATCGATTCCCAAAAATGCTGAAAATATCGTAGAAATTGGGCCTGGCTTGGGTGATTTAACTCGTAATCTTTTGAAGAGTTATAAAGTAAAAAGTTTCGAAATTGATAATGATTTATATCGGATTTTGTGCCAAAGCTTCGCCACAGAGATAAAAAACCGCGATTTGGAGCTGGTTTTGGGCGATGTTTTGGAAATTTGGGAAAATTCTCTTAGCGAAAAACCATATTTTTTGGTTGCTAATTTGCCGTATTATATCGCGACAAATATAATCCTACGAGCCATCGAAGACCCGCTGTGTGAGGGTTTGGTTGTAATGGTGCAAAAAGAGGTCGCGCAGAAATTTTGCGCAGTTTCTGGGAAGCGGGAATTTGGCGCGATTTCGGTTTTGGCTAGCCTCTGTGGCGGGGCGCAGTATCTTTTCGAGGTGCCTCCACACGCTTTCGAGCCAGCTCCGAAGGTCATTTCAGCCGTGATGAGGATAGAAAAGACGCGCAATCCTTTCCAAAGCGTGGAGCAAAAGCGCGAATTTGAGGCGTTTTTGAGAGTGTGTTTCGCCTCTCCTAGAAAAACGCTAGCCAAAAATCTAAGCGCAATCGCGCCCAAATCAGATATAACCCAAATTTTCGAAGAACTAGAAATTTTTGAAAACACAAGACCGCACGAGTTAAATTTCGCCTTATTTTTAGATATTTTTAAAAAATTGAAGGTGAAAAATGGAAGAGAAAAAAACTAACAATCAAGCGCAAAACTCCGATTTTACAGGCCCTGAGCGCTTAAAAAAGGTAAATAGACGCCGCAGACACAGGGAAAATTTAAAAAAATCGTTTGATGAGAGCAAAAATCAAAAAGACGAGCAAAAAACCCCAGCAAACGAAAACAAAAAAAATAAAAAATCAAAAAGCGAAAAAGCGCAAAATCTATCCAGCGAAACAGCCGTGCAAAGCCCAAATTCAGAGGAGGGCGCTAAAAAGAAAAAACGCTCCAAACGCAAGACAAATATGCCAAAAAGCCTAACCGGTACCGAGCCGTGGCATGTGGCTATGGACGAGGCGATCGCGGCGAATAAGGCTATGCACGAAGCAAGGCTCTATCCGCTAAAAAATGCAAATTCTAGTGAAACTATCCGCATAACTCCGCTTGGCGGACTTGGCGAGATCGGCGCGAATATGACGATTTTCGAGACCGCTACGAGCGCGATTATCGTCGATGTGGGTATGAGTTTTCCTGATGATAATATGCCCGGCGTGGATATTTTGATCCCTGATTTTAGCTATGTTCGCAAAATCGCTGATAAAGTCAAAGGTATCATCATCACGCACGCGCACGAGGATCACATCGGCGCAATGCCCTATTTTTTCAAGGAATTTCAATTCCCAATCTACGCTACGCCGTTGCCTTTGGGTATGATTTCAAACAAATTTGAAGAGCATGGCTTAAAGGCAGAGCGAAGCTATTTCCGCCCAGTGCAAAAGCGCAAAATTTACAAAATCGGCGATTTTGAGGTCGAATTTATCCACATAACGCACTCGATTATCGACGCTAGCGCACTTGCGATTACCACAAAGGCTGGCACGATTATCCACACTGGCGATTTTAAAATCGACCACACCCCAATCGACGGCTATCCGACCGATTTAAACCGCTTGGCGCATTATGGCGATCGTGGCGTAATGCTACTGATGAGCGATAGCACGAATTCTCACAGAGACGGCATTACCAAATCCGAAAATTCGGTAGGCAGGACATTTGACGGCATTTTTGCTAGCTCGAAAGGGCGCGTGATTATGAGCACATTTAGCTCGAATATCCACCGCGTCTATCAAGCGATCGAGCGCGGTGTGAAATACGGTCGCAAGGTCTGCGTGATAGGGCGAAGTATGGAGCGAAACCTATTTACGGCAATGGAGCTAGGCTATGTCGAGCTCGATCGCAAAATTTTCATCGATCCAGATGAGGTTAGCAAATACCCCGACAATGAGGTTTTGATCGTAACCACAGGCTCTCAGGGTGAGACTATGAGCGCGTTATATCGTATGGCCACAGATGAGCACAAATACATAAAAATCAAACCAACCGATCAAGTTATCATTTCGGCAAAGGCGATTCCGGGCAACGAAAACAGCGTCTCAACCGTGCTAAATTTCTTGCTAAAAAGTGGCGCGAAGGTGGCGTATCAGGATTTCAGCGAAATCCATGTCAGCGGACACGCTGCCCAAGAGGAGCAAAAACTAATGCTTCGCCTAATCAAGCCGAAATTTTTCCTACCAGTTCATGGCGAGTATAACCACATAGTCAAACACCGCGAAACTGCGATAGAATGCGGGATTGATGAGAAAAATATCTATTTGATGAACGACGGCGATCAAATGGAGATTTGCGAAAAATACCTAAAACGGGTCAAAACCGTCAAAACTGGCAAGGTTTTCATTGACAATCAAATCAATAAGCAAATTTCCGATGAAATCGTAAAACACAGGCAAAATTTGGCCGACGCTGGCGTGGCTGTAATCATCGCTCAAATCGACAAAACAGCCAAAAAGCTTATCAAATCTCGCGTCATTACCTATGGGCTTGTCGCAGAGTCGCAGACATCTGCCTTTACCAAGGATATGGAGGGCTTAATCGAGCAGTTTTTGGCGAATATGAAAACCGAAATTTTGCTTGATAACCGCGTGTTAGAGTCGCAAATTCGCCAAGCCGTGCGAAAGCACATTTTTAGAAAAACGAAAAAATATCCGACAATCGTGCCGGTTATTTACCTAATGTAAGGGGCATTTTATGGGCATTTTAGAAAACGCAAAAGAGGTTTTAAGGCTCGAAGGTAGCGAGCTTTTACGCCACGCCGAGCTTATCGGCGATGAAATCGAAAGAGCGGTAAATTTGATTTTAGAGTGCAAAGGAAAGCTAATCGTTACAGGTGTGGGCAAAAGCGGACATATCGGCGCAAAAATCGCTGCCACTTTGGCAAGTACCGGCACACCTAGCTTTTTCATGCACCCCACAGAAGCCCTGCACGGCGATTTGGGAATGGTCGGCAAAGATGATTTGGTTTTGGCGATAAGTTTTAGTGGCGAGAGCGAAGAGTTAGTGCGAATTTTGCCACATATTAAGCGATTTGGCGTGAAAATCATCGCAATGGCAAGTAATAAAAATAGCTCTCTTGGGCGAATAAGCGACGAATTTATCAGCCTTAAAATCGAAAAAGAAGCTTGTCCGCTTGGGGCTGCGCCTACGGTTTCTACCACGCTAACATTAGCGTTAGGCGATGCGTTAGCAGTGTGTTTGATGAGTGAGCGAAAATTTCAAAAAGAAGATTTCGCAAACTTCCACCCGGGCGGCAGTCTTGGCAAACGGCTATATCTAAAAGTCGCCGATGTCATGCGAACTAACGATTTGCCGATTGTTAGCGAGAGTGTTAGTCTAAAAGAAGCCATAAATGCGATGACGCACGGCAAACTAGGCACCGTTTTGCTAACTAACACTAACGGAAAACTAACGGCGATTTTAAGCGACGGCGATTTGCGTAGGGCGCTCATGAGCGAGAATTTTAGCCTTGAAGAAAGCGCGATTAAATTTGCTACAAAATCGCCAAAAACCATTGAAAATTCGCAAATTTTAGCTTCCAAGGCGTTAGAGATGATAGAAAATTTCAAAATTCAGCTTTTAGCCGTTACGGACGAAAACGGCACCCCAATCGGCACCGTGCATATCCACGACCTTAAAAACATAGGGCTGTAAAATGGAAAAAATGCGTTTAAATAAATTTATCTCGCACAATACGGGCTATTCACGCCGTGAAGCCGACGAGCTAATCAAAAACGGCAAAGTTAGCATAAATGGGCGAGTTGTTAGTGAGTTTGTCGAAGTTAGCGGTGAAGAGAAAATTCGCATAAACGGGCGTTTGGTCAAGAAAAAAACCGAATTTAGCGTGATTGTCTATCACAAACCAAAGGGCGAGTTAGTCACCAAAAAAGACGACCGCGGTCGCAAGACGATTTATGACAGCTTACCAAACGGATTTTCTAAATTTGTTAGTATCGGACGGCTTGATTTTGCTAGTGAAGGGCTTTTGCTATTAACTGACGCCCCTGCGATCGCCACGGCTCTAATGAAAAGCGACATCGAGCGCGAATATTACCTAAAAGTCAAAGGCGAAGTGAGTGATGAAGTCGTAACGGCGATAAAAGAGGGCTTTTACGCAGATGATGCCACCAAGGGCGCTCACGCCAAAAGCAAAATCAAATCAATGGAATTTAAGCCCTTTTTGGCATATCGCATAATGCCAAGCAGTGGTGGCTACACCAAAATCAAAGCTATCATAAACGAAGGGCAAAACAGGGAGTTAAGGCGGTTTTTTGGGTATTTTGACCTAGAAGTGGTGGATCTCAAACGCACGGCATTTGGGCGAGTTACGCTAGGGACTTTGAAGCCCGGAAAGTGGAGATATTTGGATAGTAGCGAGTATGAAGACCTGCGAGATTTCTTAAAACAAGAAAAAATTTATTACTAAAATTCCCCAGACTTGACGGATTAAATTAAAAAATTTCACGCTTCCTGCGGTCACGGACGACCTAGTCCGCTCCCTTGAAAGCCTGAAATTTTTTAAATTACTACGCCTATTTTGTCTTGAATATTTTTTGCGTAAAAATACAAGCAAATTCATTTTTAATACAAATTCTGTTAGAATTTTCTGTTTGAACTTTTAACAAAGGCGATAAAATGAGTAGAGTAAAAAGAAGTGAAGCCATAAATGTAGCTGTTGAAATTTTGCAAAAACTAGGAAATTCTCCACTTAGTCCTATGAAATTTTGGAATAAAGCCGTAGAATTTGGATTGGTTCATAAGCTAAATTTTAAAGGGAAAACTCCGTGGGAAAGTTTTAGTCGTGATATCTATATGGATGTAAAAAATAATTTAGATACTCCGTTTGAAATTTATCAAGAAAGACCAAAATTGGTAGTTTTGAAAAATAATAAAGTCGGTAAAATTGAGCAAAAAATAAATGAAACTATAAGCGATGATAAATTTTCATTTCATGAGCGAGATTTGCATCAACTTTTAGTAAATTTTATTTATTCAAATGAAAATTTCTACGCTAGGGCAAAAACAATCTATCACGAAAAAAGTCAAAAAAATAAAAAAGGCGCAGATAAATGGCTCTACCCTGACATTGTGGCGGCAAGATTTGAATATGAAAGTTTTACCCCAAGTCTTACGAAATTTATTGACAAATACGCAAAATTACCGATAACAATTTATTCTTTTGAAATGAAAAAAGAGCTAAATGTGGGAAATTTTAGAGAGTATTATTTTCAAGCTGTTAGCAATTCAAGTTGGGCTAATGAAGGGTATTTGGTTGCGTTAAATGTCGATGTAACCGATGAAGAGCTTATGGAATTGATAAAAAAATTAAACAACTCGTTTGGCATTGGCGTCATCAGCCTAAATCCAAGTGAAATCGCTCAAAGCGAAATTTTGGCAAGAGCAAAATTTAACAATACACTTGATTTTAGCGTGGTTAATGATTTAAGTAATAAAAATATTGATTTTTCCAAATTTTTAGAAACCATTAGAGATTACGATACAAAAAATCCAACTAGATTTAATGGAGAATTTGACAAAATTTTAGATGATAACGAAGCTTTGAAAAAATATGTAAAAGATAAGAAAATAGGCTAAAAATGTCCAAAAAAATCGAAAAAACTAACGCTTGTCGCATACTTGACGGGCTTAAAATTCAGTATGAAATCCTAGAATACGAAGTAGATGAAAACAACCTTGACGCCGTGCATGTGGCAAATTCGTGTCAAAAGCCTATCGAGCAGGTCTATAAAACGATAGTTTGCGAGTGCGGAAATGAATATATCACAGCGTGTTTGCAAGGCGATTTAAACCTTGATTTAAAGGCGTTAGCTAGAATTGCGAAAGTCAAACGAGCCGAGCTAATGAACCTAAAAGAGCTAACAAAAATCACAGGCTATGTTAGGGGCGGTTGTTCGCCACTTGGCATGAAAAAGCACTTTCGCACATTTATCGACTCACGCGCACTAACACAAACTCAAATTTGCGTTAGCGCAGGAGTGCGGGGCAAACAAATTTGGCTAAATCCAAACGATTTGGCGACTGCGACAAAGGCAGAATTTGGCGAATTTGCCGTGAAATTAGAAGGCTAAATTTCAGCGCTCGAATTTACCCTAAATTTAAAAGCTAAATTTCGCTAAGAGCGCATTTCGTTTAGCAAAGCCGTAATCTTTGGCTCTTCACTCGCTTTGATTTCGTTAGTGGCGAAGGGAGCGAGATTTCGCGCGATTTCTATCATCATATTTATGCTTAAAATCACATTTGCATTTTGGTTCGTGTCTATGCGAGTAAAGAGCGTGTCGTTCGAAACCGCGATAAATACGGAGTTGCTCACAGCGTGCATTTGCACTGGGGAGTTTAGGCTAATGCTGATGAGTTCGAGCGTGGTTAGGATTTTGCCGTCTTTTAAAACCTCGCTGTCAAAATTCTCGCCAGCGTAAATGTCGAAAATATCGGATTTGGCGATATTTGCCTTTTGGAGTTTGAGGTGCGGGGTTTGGAGCATAAACTCACCCTTGCCAATCGCCGAAAAATCACTAGCAAAAGCGAGCGGATAGTCAAATTTCGCTATAAATCCAGTGTAAATTTTGCCGTCATTTATGCGCCCCCACTCGAATTTATCAAGTCCGAGCAAACTTTTTTTTCGTTTGTTAGCCCGTGTTAGCGCAGCATCGCCAAATTTCGCCTCGATTTCACCTACTTTGCCTACTAGTGATCGTTTGCAAACGCATGTGTTAGCGTCTTTTTTAATCGGAAGCGAGCTTAAATCCTCTAAAAAAAATGCGCCAAATGGCTTAAAAGTAAGCCCGGTTTCCTTGGCAATCCAAAGCAAAATTTCATTATCAAATGCTTTGTCGAGCAGGGCTGAGAAGTGCTGTTTTTGGTTTTTGTCAAAATACGAGTGCGCCAAAATCCCGCAAATCCCAATCAAACAGCCCAAAATGATTTTAAATTTCAGCGAATATCCGCCACTTAAAATCAAAAACGCCAGCGCACAAACCACGCAAACGACGATAATTAGCCGTTTTTTCGCGCTCGCTTCACTTTCTAAAATCGTCTTTTTTTTCAGCTCAAACGATACTATACTCATATTTTCTCCACAAATGCTTTTTGATTGTTTTTCAAAATTTTAGCCAAAATTTTAAATTTTTCCAACTCCTTTTTTAGCGTGACGGCCGGGGAGTTTTCGCCAAGGAGCGGGTATGAAATATTTGGCTCGAAGCTGTTTTTACCAAGTGCGATATATAGCCAAATTTTACCTCCCTCACATGCTAGGCTAAGTGGGGCTTTGAAATAATCCCTAAGTGCGATTAATTGCTCCATAAATTTGGGCGTTAGTATGTAATGCGCGCTGATAGGATCATTTGAATATGTGCGGAAATACTGCTCAAACTCAGCGTTATCCATACTAACGCGTTTTAGGTGTGAGTTAGCTCTGGCGTTAGTGTCGATGACATGGAGCGTGGAGGCGAAATTTTGGTTAAATTCGGCTATAAGCGTTATGCCATAAAACAGGGTTGTTAGTTTGGGTGTTTGTTTTTGGTTAGTGTGCGTTTGTGTTTGTTTGGCGAGATAAATATCGCAAAACTGCGCCCTCACGCCCTCGATTTCCCCGGCGAAAAAATCATCGCCCCTATACACGCTAAAACCGCTTTCATAAAACCCGGGCGCGTTAAATTCGGCGAATTCGAAAAATCTCTTGCGCTCGTAGTTTAAATTTTCGTCTTTGGCGATTAGGCTTAGGATTTCGTCCTTAAAGCGCGCGTTAAAGGGCGTTATAAGCCTAGCGTGCGAAATACTAAAAAACATAAGCGAGGCAAAAACGCAAATTATGCTAGAAATGAGCAAATCAGGCACAAATCGTAGCAAAACGGGGAGCAGGACGAAAATAAGCGCAAAGGAAGCGACCTTTAAAATGCGTAAATTTTTGGCGATTTTTGCGCGCTTTTTTTCTAAAATTTCCAAATTCTGGATAATTTCTTCGTTTTTAAATTTTAAAATTTTTTCCATTATTTTAGCATTTCTGATAAATTTGGCGCGCGTTTTTCGCTATCATCGGCGGCGAAAAATTCGCTTTTTTTGAAGTGAAAAAAGCTAGCGATGAGGTTTGTGGGAAACATTTCGCATGCGTTGTTATACACCATAACTGCGCCGTTGTAAGCGCGTCTGGCTGCGCTGATTTGCTCCTCGACTTCGCTTAGTGTGGCTTGGAGATGAAGAACATTTTCGTTGGCTTTTAGCTCTGGGTAGTTTTCCACAGCGATTTTTAGCGAGCCAAGAGTGCGCGAGAGTTCGGCGTTTAGGGCGAATTTTTGCGCGTCGTTTGTGGCGCTCATCGCCTCGCTTCGCAAAGCCGTGATTTTGCTCAATACTTCGCGCTCGTGCGTTAGGTAGGCTTTGACAGAGGCGAGTAAATTTGGGATCAAATCGTAGCGTTTTTTAAGCTGTGTATCGACGCTAGAAGCGATATTTGCGACCTGATTTCGCTTGGCAATCAAAGAGTTATAAATCCCAATAATGCTAAAAATCAAAACGGCAACAATGATTAAAAAAATAGTAAAACCGCCCATATTTTCCCTTTGAAAATGAAATTTTGCTATTTTAGCATAAATTATATTTAAAATTTTGCGCTTTTTAAATTTTATATAAGTA
The DNA here is from genome assembly GCF_027736965.1 of Campylobacter sp. JMF_11 EL3. NCBI lineage: Bacteria > Pseudomonadati > Campylobacterota > Epsilonproteobacteria > Campylobacterales > Campylobacteraceae > Campylobacter > Campylobacter sp. JMF_11 EL3. Next base: position 242,549 of record NZ_JAOVTJ010000002.1, on the reverse strand, counting down.
AAATTTGGATAAACTCCATTTTTCCTACAATGTGTCAAGGTAGCTCAGCTGGTTAGAGCGCTGGTCTCATAAGCCGGAGGTCGAGAGTTCAAGTCTCTCTCTTGACACCATTTTTTTATACGATTTTAAATTACACCGATTTTAGCTCAGCGTCAATTCTTTTAGCGTTTGGATATGCGCTTTTGGGGGCAGTCCATACATGCGTGCGTATTCTCTGCTAAACTGACTCGTGCTCTCATAGCCCACATCAAACGCCACTTGCGAGACCGAAGTCGTGGTATTTAGTAGCATAAATTTCGCTTCTTCTAGTCTAATTCGTTTTTGAAATTCTAGCGGCGAAAGGGCGGTAAATTTTTTGAAATTGTGGTAAAAAGACGAAACGCTAATGCCGATTTTTTCAGCCAAATCGCTCATATTTATCGCTTCGTTAAAATGCGCTGAAATCTCGCTGATAGCGTGTGCGATTTGGTTTTGCATGGTGCCGTTTAGGATAAATTTGTATAAGAAATTCGCAGCTCCCTCATCGCCACTCATCAGCGAATACAAAACCTCTTTTATCGATAGATTTACCAAATACTCGCTGTGCGCGCCGCCTCGTTCTAGCAAATGCACCAGCCTAGCGATAGAATCAGCCAAATCGAAGCTGATTTTGCTCACATATAGGCTCTCTTTGAGCTTTTTTTTCGACGGGGTGAAATTTATGTTTTTGATCGCCTCTGCCAAATCATCGACTTTAAATTCGACAATAATTGACAAAAGTGGGCACTGCGTAACCCTGCCCGAAATCGGTATGTGAGTAGGGGTGAGCATGAATTGGTCTTTGTTATAAAAATACTCTTTGCCGTTAAATTTCACTAGCTTGTTTCCGCGTAGAGCGATACAGATACTAGGCTTGTAAATTCCGCTGCGAAACTCGGTGGTTTCGTCCGCGCGGTAAAATTTAATCTGCTCGATTTGTGTATCTATAATGCCGTAATTTGGATAATTTTTATCAATAAAATTTGCAATTTCATCTAAAATTTTGTTTTTATCTTTCATTTTCGCCCCTTTTGAAATTTTGATTTATTTTAGCAAAGAATTTTAAATTTTGCAGAATTAGGCAATAAATTTGTAAAATTTGTCTATAAGAATTTTGTAAATTCGGTTATAATGTGCGAAATTTTTTAAAGGAGAATTATGGAAAATTTCAGTTTTAAAAACCCTGTGCAGGTCGAATTTGGCAAGGGTAAAGAGAAAAATATCGGCGAGTATATGGCAAAATACGGCGCGAAAAAGGCGCTTGTGGTTTATGGAAGCGATAGAGTGAAAAAATCTGGACTTTTCGATACGGCCGTAAATTCGCTCAAAGCTCACGGCATAGAATACGCCGAGCTTGGCGGGGTCAAAAGCAATCCAGTGCTTAGCAAAGTCCATGAGGGCGTGAAAATCGCGAAAGATTTCGGCGCAGATAGCGTGCTAGCAATCGGTGGCGGAAGCGTGCTAGATAGCTGTAAGGCAATCGCAGCAGGAGCGTGCTATGAGGGCGATGTGTGGGACTTTTTCTTCGCAAAAGAGGTTCAAAAAGCACTTATGATTTTTGACATTATCACACTTGCCGCGACTGGTTCTGAGATGAATAGAGGCGGCGTAGTCACAAACGAAGCGACAAAGCAAAAATTTGGCATAGATGGCCCAGCTTTGTTCCCAAAAGTTTCAGTTATAAACCCAGAGCTTCAAGCTACCGTAACGCCTGAGTATTTGGTGTATTCGGCTAGCGATATCATCGCACACTCAATCGAGGGCTATTTCACAGCCACAAAACACCCTGAAATCATCGATATGTATATCGAAGCAAACATCAAAACCGTTATGAAAACAACCGAAATTTTGCTTAAAAACCCTGATGATTACGAGGCTAGGGGCGATTTCGCGTGGGCTGCGACAATGGCATTAAACGGACTAACTTATGTTGGTGTTAGTGGTTATTCATATCCAAATCACATGTTAGAACATGCAATGAGCGCGGTGGTTGATTGTGCGCATGGTGCAGGTCTAAGCGTGATAATGCCAGCGTGGATGAAATGGTATAAGAAAAATAATGAAGCCAAATTTGCGCGCTTTGCCAAAGAGATTTTTGGGCTTGATAGCGCAGAGGCTGGAATTGACGCGCTTAAAGCGTGGTTTGATAAAATCGGTACCCCAACGACGCTTGGCGGGGTAAAAATTGATGATAGCAATGTAGGTGAAGTCATGGAAATCATCGTGCGAGACGCGCCAAAATGGGGCTTACCACAATACGACGCAAAAGCTGTGAAAGAGATTTTTGATCTAGCAAAATAGTCTGAAATTTGGCGGAATTTTAAAATTTCGCCAAATTTTAATTTAATATCCATTTGATTTTAGCCACTCGCAGGCTCTTTGCTCGCCGTTTTTACACTTGCTTCTGAAATGTTCGACCGATGCCAAACCTCTTTGATAAACACTGCAAGCATTATCGACATGCTCTTTGTCGCAACATAGTTTTAGATATTTTAGTGCTTTTGCTGAATTTTTCTGTGTGCAATTGCCTCTTGTGTAAATACCCGCTAACCTCAGGCAAGCGCCATAAAAAAAGGTTTCATCTGAATTACATATTTTTTCATAGTATTTTATGGCTTTTGCGCCAACTTCAAAATTTTTGGTTTTATCGCAACTATTTTCTAAATTTGTCGCCAACTCAAAGCATTTATCGGTATTGCCGTTTTCGCACTCTTTTTCGAGCCCTGAAATTTGTGTGTTAGCAAACGCACTAACACACAAAACCAAACAAAAAACGAAATTTTTCATAAATTTGTTAGTCTTTGTTAGCGCGTGATTTACGCCATTATTACGCCATTTCCCTCGCACACTTCGCCGATAACATATCCGTCGGTGTTAGCTAACACAAAATCAGCGTTAGTCTTCGGTGCGACTAACACCAAACCCACGCCGTTATTAAATGTGCGCTCCATTTCGGCTGCTTCGACCTTTTTGGCTAAAATTTTAAAAATCTCAGGCGTTTTGATTGCGTTTTTCTCGATTTTCGCACCAAGCCCAGCAGGGAATACACGAGGCAGATTTTCTACCAAACCACCACCCGTGATATGCGCGCAGGCGTGAATTTTATCTTTCAGTACCAAAAACTCTTTTACATAAATTCTAGTCGGCTCTAAAAGCGTGTCGATTAGGGTTTTTTCGCCGATTTTCTCGTCAAATTTCAGCCCTAGCTCAGAAACTACTCTGCGCGCTAGCGAAAAGCCGTTTGAGTGCAAACCACTACTTGGCAAAGCAATCAAAATATCGCCACGCTCTACAAATTTCGTGCGATCTATCTCGTCTTGCTCGGCTATTCCTACGGCAAAACCAGCCAAATCGAAATCTTTGCCCTCATACATCGACGGCATTTCGGCTGTCTCGCCACCGATTAGCGCGCACCTAGCCATTTTGCAGCCCTCGGCGATACCTGCTACTACGCGTTTTGCGCTTGCGATTTCTAGTTTTGCCGTAGCGTAATAATCTAGGAAAAATAGCGGTGTAGCGAAGTTGCAGATGAGGTCATTGACGCACATTGCGACTAGATCGATACCCACGCCGTCAAGCTTGTCTGTGTCGATTGCTAGGCGAAGTTTGGTGCCCACTCCGTCAGTTGCACCCAAAATCGCTGGTTTTTTATACCCGCTTGGTAGTGCGAACGCACCGCTAAATGAGCCAATTCCGCCAATCACGCCTGGGGTCATTGTGGATTTGACTAGGGGTTTTATACTTTGCACGAACTCATTTCCTGCGTCGATATCGACACCTGCTTCTTTGTAGCTAATCACGGTTTTTCCTTTTTTTGGATTTATTAGAAAATTAAATTATTTTAGCTAAAATTGCATAAAAACGCTATAAAGGGGTGTGAAATGGCATATAAAAATGGTTATGTAATCACAGGCTCGATAGGATCTGGCAAATCTAGCGTTAGTAAAATTTTGCGTGATTTGGGCTATCAAATCATCGACGCAGACGAAATCTCGCACCAGCTACTAGATAAATCTTGGATAGATATTTCAAAAATTTTTGGCAACAAATACATCATAAAAGACGGTAAATCCGTGCGAATCCGCAGGAAAAAGCTAGGCGATTTGGTCTTTAACGACAAGTCAGAGCTTGCCAAACTAGAAGCAATCTTGCACCCAAAAATCAAAGATGAAATTCTAAGACAATCTGAAATTTTAGAACACCTAAATAAACCATTTTTCGCCGATATTCCGCTGTATTTCGAGCGTCAAAAATACGATGAATTCGATAAAATCGTAGTCGTATATGCCCTACACGACTTGCTTATAGAGCGCATTATGGAGCGAAATGCACTAACGCGTGAGCAAGCCGAGCTTAGAGTTAGTTTGCAAGCAGATATCGAATTTAAGCGTGCAAACGCAAATTTTGTTATAGAAAATGTTAGCGATAAAATAACACTTGAAAAAAATGTGAAAAATTTTTTAAAGGAGATAAATTGAATTTTTCAAAGTATAACGCATGCGGAAATGATTTTGTAGTAGTCGAGTTTTCACAAAGTGCTGAGCGTGGCAGTTTAGCTAGGGTGCTTTGCAACCGCGCAGAGGGTATCGGAGCCAACGGATTTATTTCGCTAAGCAACCAAACAACCCCTGGAAGCAACGACAATAATATTATTGTGGAGTTTTACAACCCAGACGGCACTAGAAGCCCGATAAGCGCAAACGCCGCAATGGTCGTGTGTATGTATGCCTACGAGCGATTTTTATCTGGCAAAAATGTGAAATTCAAAAACGACGCCAATGTAATAAACGGCGAAATTCGTGGATTTGACACAGGTAGAAGCGTGAGTTTTGGCACAAAAAAACGAGATTCAAATTTTGGTCAAATTTATGGCATGGGCTCAAACCGCGCAATCACGGCAAATGTCGAGGTCGAGTTTGATAATGTCAATCGACTTGGCGAGGGATTTATGAGCAATGGCCACATGTGGTATTTATACGAGGTCGGTATGCCAAATGTCGTAACCTTTGTCAAAGATTTGAGCGCATACAACCACACCCTAGCTACCGAGCTTAGCGAGAAATTTAATGCCAATGTAAGTTATGCTGAGATGAGTAACACTGGGGTTAGAGTTCGCACATACGCACACGGCGCGAAAAAAGAGGTGTTATCATGCGGAACTGGCATAGCTAGCGCATATATCGCAGGCAGAGCGCACTATAATCTGAGCGAAAACGCAAATATGGCGTGCGTGAGTGGCGAAAAAATCGGCGTAAAAAAGCGTGGCGAGACTGCGTGTATATCAGGCGATGTCAGACACCTTTTCGACGGCGATTTTATCGCGTAAGGGGAGATTGTGAAAATCAAAAATATCGATCACTTTGTGATTTTAAGCGCAAATTTAGAGGCGACGCTGAAATTTTACGGCGAAATTTTAGGCCTTGAAATCGTGCAAAACGGCGCCAAAATGGCTGTGAAATTCGGAGATTCTAAAATCAATATCCACCAAAAACTAGCCGAATTTCTACCCGTAGCGAAAAATCAAACCTACGGCTCGGCTGATTTTTGCCTAATCGCGCAAGGTGATATCGATGAAATCGCGCGCGAAATCACCTCTCGTGGCGCTGTAATCGAGCTAGGACCTGTGGAGCGAACCGGCGCGCTTGGCAAGATGAAAAGCGTGTATCTATACGATCCAGACGGAAATTTGGTCGAAATTTCGGTTTATTAAATTTTTGATTTGGCGCAAATTTTGCGAAATTTGCGCCAAATTTGTCTTAAAATTTCAAAATTTCATAAATTTATCAAGGATTAAAATGAAAAAATTTCTTAAATTTAGCCTTGCAGTTTGCGTGGTTATGGGGCTTGCGGGCTGTGGCGACCCTTGTAGAACAGAGCCAAATGAAAAGGCAAGTAAAATTTTACATACCGAGATAAAAAATACAGATAAAAATTGGATGTATAGTTGCGGTTTTGTAACTGATTTGGAAGAATATGTTTTAATATCTATGGATTTAATAATTTAGAATTAGAACAAATAATGAAAAATGTATCAGAATCTTCTAAAATTCAAGGTGTAAATATGAAAATATTGATTTACAAAACACCACTTCATTTTTCTAATAATTCTAATAATTCAGGGGTTACTTATAGTCGAGTTGTCAAGCCAAATGAAAAACCATTTTTAACGATAAAAATCAAAAACAAAGGAGAGTAAAATGCCAAAAGTTACGATTTACACAGATGCTTGGATTGTTCCACATACATTTTTAGGCGTTACGGACAGTAGAATTTGGCGCTAAAACATAGTTAATTTGCGCGCGGAACCTGCGTCTTGCGATGATAACGAATTTAGTGTTTGTGAATTTTAAGCTCGTAGATTGCTTCGGCGTTTCGCGCTTGCAATGACAAATCGAAGTAAATTTGCACCATTGTCGAAGTGGTCTAAGGAAATTTATATTTCGCTTCTAAGTGTCATTGCGAGGGATTTTGCGCCAGCAAAATTCCGTGGCAATCTACAAAGCATAAATTACCAACCGCAAAAATGGCAAAATTTGAAATTCCAAAAACCCATGAAATTCAAAAATTTTGCCATTTGCCTTATCATTAATTTTGACTTTGTAGATTGCTTCGTCGCTGTTTCACAGCTCCTCGCAATGACAATAGCGAACGAAATTTGTATAATCTGTCATTGCGAGCGAGTGAAACGAGCGTGGCAATCTACAAAGCCTAAACTACCAACCACAAAAATGGCAAAATTTTGAAATTCTAAAACCCATGAAATTCAAAAATTTTGCCATTTACCATATTGTTTATTTTGACTTTGTAGATTGCTTCGTCGCTGTTTCACAGCTCCTCGCAATGACAATAGCGAACGAAATTTGTATAATCTGTCATTGCGAGGCGATTTATCGCCGAAGCAATCCAGTAAATTTAAACAATGTTTGATTTTTATAAACGGTTTTGCCGTTGCTGGATTGCCATGCCAGCAAAGCGGGCTCGCAATGACATTTAAATGCAAAATTTTGCATTTATAATAAAAGGTAAAATTTCGGCGCAGTATTACAAGGTTGCGTAAGCAAAATTTCAAAATTCAATAAAAATTCCAAAATTTCAGCTAACTTTAAGCGAAACAAAAAAAAACGATAAAATGAAAATTTTAATTTCATTTCAAAGGAAAAATATGAAAAGAATTTTAACTCTTAGCCTTTTGGCTTTTGTGGTATTTGGATTTAGCGGGTGTGGAGATGATTATTGTGCCGAAGTTCTTAATGATGGTCAAAATACAATTTATCTTAAAAAAGGTAGTAATATCGAATCGCAAACTTGTCAGGTTGCAATGGATACGATTCTTATGAGCAAAATTAGAAGTCACTCAAACGATAAGGCTAAAAATGGAGCTTCTTTCTTTAAAATTTACGCTGAAAAAAATGAAAATGACACGCTAATATGGCTAAAAAGAGGAGAATTACTTTTGGATATTGATAAATCCGCCAAATTAGGAGGCAAAAAAATAACTAAACGATCAAAGATAGAATTTGAAAAGATAAGTAATGGATTTGCGACATTAGAGCAGAAATCTACATTAGACGAATTTGATAAAAAAACGAAATTGGTTTTTAATTCAATGGTTGCTTCTAGTAGAATTGATGCCGAAATAGCAAAAGCCGCAAACAATATACAAACAGCATTTTATGATTTTGATGCATATTATAATAGTATGGGCAAATTTGATAAAATGGAAAATATGACAAATGTTCCAAAAGAAATAAAAGTAATCAAAGAAGTTTGTGCAAGGTTTAATGTAAAAAACGAAAATGAGATTGAAATTATAACAAGTAAAGAAGGGAATTGCGAAGATGTCATGATGATTATTAAAGAAAAAGATTTAAAAGCCGAACAAGTAGGCAAAGGCAAAATCGTTATAAAATAATCAAAGTCCCAGTGCGAAGCTGTGAAACGGCACGACTTCGCACTTTATCCCCTCGATTTCAAGCGCGCCTGTATTTGCCATGGAGATCACGGCAAGGCGCGTGATTTTGAGCCGTTTTAGCTCCAAAATCAGCTTTTTAAATCTCAAAAACACAATCTCACTCGCGCTAAATGGCACGATCAAAACCCCTAAATTTCGGCTCGGCAGGTAAAAATCCAAATCCTTGGTGTAGTAAATGGGCGCGCCCAAATTTGCCAGCTCGCAATACACGGCGTTTAAAAATTTTTTCACAAAATCCTTTTTGAAGCCGAGAATTTCTTTGAGATTGAAATTCGAAAAAAACATCTTTTTCGCCGCTTTTTCATCGCCAAATTTTGGGATAAAATTTATGAAATTTTCATCATCGAATTTCACTATGGCGGCATAGACGCTGTCCTTTGAAATGCGGATTTTTTCCTTTAAGCTCATATAAATTTTATTCGCGCTAAATGACGCTGCGACGAAAGCCGCGCACTCTTTTAAAATTTTAATCTCGTTTGCGCTTAGAGCTGATTTTAGCGCGTTTTGCTCGGAATTTATGCTCCCTGCTGAGTGCAAAAGCAAGCCACCCACACTCCCGCCTTGCGAGAAAAATGCCGAAATAATGGCGTTTATCTCGCTGTGGCGTTTATCGAAAGCGATAAATTCTTCAAAACAAAGTGGCGTAATTTTTAGCTTTGCAAAATTTGCTAGCGTAAAGCTACTTTTGCGCGTGGAGATGATAATGCTTTGCAAATTTTGCGAGGCGCCAGAGTTTAGCAAATTTTGCAAATGCGAAATTTCGCCCGGCAAAATTTCATCTAAATTATCCAAAAACAGCGCGATAATCTGCGAATTTTGCTCTAAAAATTTAAAAATTTTATTAAATTCATCGCTTAGATTTAAAAATTCATAGCGCAAATCCGCGAAATTTATATACAAAAACTCGCCCTTTTTGAAATTTGAAATATAATCAAACAAAATCAAACTTTTCCCAGCCCCAAGCGCGCCATAAAGTATAGTTTTGGGCGTATCAATGGAGGTTTTTCTAGCTATAAATTTCGCCTCTTCTGGCAGATTGTCATAAAAATATTCTAAATTTTGCATAAATTGCATTTTAAAATTTTCCTTATTAAAAGGAAATAAATTCAGCAAAATTTACAAAATTTTAAAATTTCAAAAATTTTGCTCTAAATTTCAGAATATTTCCTTATAAAAAGGAAAAAATTCTATAAAATTTAGTGAATTTCTTGACAAAATTTTGCCTTTTTCATATAATCCCAGTCTTTTGTTTTTAAGGCAAAAGGTCACGCGTTGTGACAAGTTCTTTTTAAGGAAAGCAGATGCAAAAAATCAGGTTAAAGTTAAAAGCTTATGACCATAGGGTTTTAGATCGCACAGTTGCGGCAATTGTAGAAGCCGTCAAGAGAACAGGCGCCGATGTGAGAGGTCCAGTTCCAATGCCTACGAAGATCAAACGCTACACAGTCTTGAAATCTCCACACATTAACAAAGATTCGAGAGAGCAGTTTGAGATGAGAATTCACGCTCGTATGCTAGATATCGTAGCGGCAACCCCTGATACAGTTGATTCGCTAACTAAACTTGACTTAGCCCCAGAAGTTAATGTCGAAGTTCATGCGATGGGCAAATAAGGAGTTAAAGTATGGAATATATCGTAGAAAAAATAGGCATGAGTAGAACAGTCGGCATCAAAAGCACGCCTGTAACGCTTTTAAAGCTTATTAATACTAAAATTTGCGAAGTATGCAACGACAAGCAAGCTATCGTAGCTTACGCTAACGGCAAAGCATACAACAAATCTATCGCAGGAATTCAGAAAAAGTATAGCCTAAGCAAAGAATTTAACAAATTCGCGACACTAAATGTCGAAAATGCTGAGGTTGGCGATCAAAGCACAGAAGTATTAAGCTCAGCTAAAATCGTAAAAGTTACTTTTACTTCAAAAGGTAAAGGTTTCCAAGGTGTTATCAAACGCCACGGTTTCTCTGGCGGTCCAGCAGCTCATGGCTCACGCTTCCACAGAAGACCAGGTTCTATCGGAAACTGCGAGTGGCCAGGTCGCGTCCAACCAGGTATGAGAATGGCAGGTCACACAGGCAATGAGACAATCACTGCTAAAAACGAGATAGTAAGCTTCGATGCTGAGAATAAAATTTTGGTAGTAAAAGGTTCTATCCCAGGATTTAATGGTGCAATGGGCAGAATAAGGATAGTAAAATGAGTAAAGTAAGCGTTCTTAATGAAAAATTAGAAAAAGCTAGCGAAATCGAGCTTCCTGCAAAATATGCAGAGGTAAATTCGCACAATTTATATTTATATGTAAAATCTTACCTTGCTTCACTTCGTGCAAATACGGCACAAACAAAAGGTCGTTCAGAAGTTAGCGGTGGTGGCAAAAAACCATGGCGTCAAAAAGGTCGTGGCGGTGCAAGAGCTGGTTCGACTAGAACAAATGTTTGGGTTGGCGGTGCGGTTGCATTTGGTCCGACAAACAACAGAAACTATGAGCAAAAAGTCAATAAAAAACAAAAACGCCTTGCGCTTGAATTTGCTATGAACGAAAAAGCAAACGAGGGCAAATTTTATGTTTTCGATAACCTAAGCGTAGAAAGCGGCAAAACAAAAGACGCTGCTAAATTTATCGAGAAACTAGGTGTAAGAGATGCTTTAATCGTTAAAAACGAGCTAGATGCACAAACACTTTTAGCATACAGAAATTTGAAAAATTGCTATGTAGTTGATGCTAGCGAAGTAAATGCTTATTTGGTTGCAGTATATAGCTCAATCGTATGCGAAAAAGCTGCATTTGAAACATTGGTGAAAGAGGACTAAAATGGCAGATATAACAGATATCAAAACTATACTTTATACAGAAAAGTCTCTTGGCCTACAAGAAAGTGGCGTAGTTGTTATCCAAACAAGTCCGTCAATGACTAAAAATGGACTAAAAAGCGTTTTGAAAGAATACTTTGGCATCGTGCCTGTAAAAGTAAATTCATTGCGCCAAGATGGTAAAGTTAAAAGATTTAGAGGAAGATTAGGCGTAAGAGATGATGTAAAGAAATTTTATGTCAAACTTCCAGAGGGTGCAACCCTAGAAAATGCGGAGGCGTAAGATGGCGATTAAAACATACAAACCATATACTCCAAGTAGAAGATTTATGACAGGCCTTAGCAGCGATGATATCACTGCAAAAGCAAGCGTTAGAAGCCTACTTGTAAAAATCCCAGCCGCTGCTGGTAGAAACAATAATGGTCGCATTACAAGCCGCCATAAAGAAGCTGGTGCTAGCAAACTTTACAGAATTATTGATTTCAAAAGAAGAAAATTTGGAATTCCAGGTAAAGTAGAGGCTATCGAATACGATCCAAACAGAAATTGTAGAATTGCTTTGATCTCTTATGCTGATGGCGAGAAACGCTATATTATCAGACCAAATGAATTAAATGTAGGCGATGTCGTTGCTTCTGCTGAGGCTGGACTAGATATCAAACCGGGCAACGCAATGAAAATGAAAAGTATCCCAGTGGGAACTATCTTGCACAATATCGAGCTAAAACCTGGCAAAGGCGCTCAAATGGCTCGTTCGGCTGGTGGATATGCTCAACTAATGGGTAAAGAGGAAAAATATGTAATCCTTCGTTTGCCATCAGGCGAGATGAGAAGAGTTTTGGCTGAGTGTATGGCTACTATCGGCGTTGTTGGTAACGAAGACTGGGCCAATGTCGTTCTAGGAAAAGCTGGTCGCAATCGCCACAGAGGAATTCGCCCACAAACCAGAGGTTCAGCGATGAACCCAGTAGATCACCCACACGGTGGTGGTGAAGGCAAGAAAAATTCAGGTCGTCACCCAGTTACTCCATGGGGCAAACCTACAAAAGGTGCGAAAACTCGTCGTAAAAAAGCTAGTGATAAGCTTATAATTTCTAGAAAGAAAGGAAAATAAAAATGGCTAGATCGCTTAAAAAAGGTCCTTTCGTAGATGATCATGTAATGAAAAAAGTAGTAGCTGCAAAGGCTGCTAACGATAACAAACCAATTAAAACTTGGTCAAGACGCAGCACAATCGTTCCTGATATGATTGGACTAACATTTAATGTGCATAATGGCAAAAATTTTATCCCAGTGTATGTTACAGAACACCACATTGGTTATAAATTAGGTGAGTTTGCTCCTACTAGAACTTTCAAAGGCCACAAAGGCTCAGTTCAAAAGAAAATCGGTAAATAAGGGGAAATAAATGAGTAAATCAACTATCAAATTTGTTCGCCTTTCACCGACTAAGGCAAGACTTATCGCAAAACAAGTTCAAGGCATGAACGCTGAATTTGCACTTGCTACATTGGAATTCACTCCAAATCGTGGTGCAAAATATATCGCTACTGCTATTTCAAGCGCAGTTGCTAATGGCGGTTTTGAACCAGAGGAAGTTATAGTAAAAAGTTGTCGCGTAGATGCTGGTCCAGTTCTAAAAAGATTTAGACCACGCGCTCGTGGAACAGCAAGCAGAATCAGAAAGCCAACTTCACACATTAGCGTTGAAGTAGCAAAACCAAGTAAGGAAGCGTAGTATGGGACAAAAAGTTAATCCGATTGGTTTAAGACTAGGTATCAATAGAAACTGGGAATCAAGATGGTTTCCTGCTAAATCAACACTATCAGAAAACATCGGCGAGGATTACAAAATCCGTAAATTCCTAAAAGCTAAACTTTATTACGCAGGAATTAGCCAAATTCTTGTTGAAAGAACAGCTAAAAAAGTTCGCGTAACTATCGTTGCAGCTCGCCCAGGTGTTATCATCGGTAAAAAAGGTGGCGAAGTAGAGAATTTAAGAGCCGAAGTTGTTAAACTAGTAAATAAAGATGTGAATTTAAACATCAAAGAAGAGCGCAAAGTCGGCGCTAATGCACTTTTGGCAGCTGAAAATGTAGCTATGCAATTAGAGCGCAGGGTTGCATTTAGACGCGCTATGAAAAAAGTAATTCAAGGTGCGCAAAAAGCAGGCGCAAAAGGTATTAAAATTTCAGTTTCTGGTCGTTTAGGTGGCGCTGAAATGGCTCGCACAGAGTGGTATTTAGAGGGACGCGTTCCACTTCACACTCTAAGAGCAAAAATCGATTATGGTTTTGCTGAGGCTCACACTACATACGGAAATATCGGTATTAAAGTTTGGATTTTCAAAGGCGAAATTTTGCAAAAAGGAATTCAAGCTGAAAAAACAGAAGAAGCTTCTAAAAAACCACGCAGAACAAGAAGAGGTAAATAGCCATGTTGATGCCTAAAAGAACAAAATATCGTAAGATGATGAAAGGTCGCAATCGCGGCTACGCAACTCGCGGTAATGCTTTGACATTTGGTGATTTTGGTATCAAAGCTGTTGAAGCAGGTAGAATTAATTCACGCCAAATCGAAGCAGCTCGTATCGCGATGACTCGCTATGTAAATCGCCAAGCTAAAATTTGGATTAAGGTATTTCCTGATAAACCACTTACCAAAAAACCTCTACAAACTCGTATGGGTAAAGGTAAAGCTGGTGTAGAAGAGTGGGTAATGAATATCAAACCAGGCAGAATGATTTTCGAGATGACTGGTGTAAGTGAAGAGCAAGCAAGAGCAGCTCTTACGCTATCAATCCACAAATTACCTTTCAAAACAAAAATTGTAACTAGGGATAGCGAAAATGAAATATACTGATTTGAAAGATAAAGATTTAGCTGAGCTAAATAAGATGTTGAAAGATAATAAGTTGCTTTTATTTACGGCTAAGCAAAAGCTTAAAACAATGCAGTTAAGCAATCCTAATGAAATTCGTGCGATCAAAAAAGATATCGCTAGAATCAATACTGCTATAAAAGCAAAATAAGGATAGAGTTATGGCATTTAAAAGAGAAATTCAAGGCGTAGTCGTAAAAAAAGCGGGCAATAAAACTGCTACTATTTTGGTAGAGAGAAGAGTTATCCACCCAAGATATAGAAAAATCGTCAAAAGATTTAAAAAATATCTTATCCATGACGAGAACAATATCGTCAAAATCGGCGATACTATATCAGCAGTTGAGTGCAGACCACTTAGTGCGAAAAAAACATTTCGCTTAAAAGCGGTTTTGAAAACAGGAGTTGAATAATGATACAAAGTTTTACAAGACTTGCAGTAGCTGATAACAGCGGTGCAAAAGAACTTATGTGTATTAAAGTTTTGGGTGGTAGCAAACGCCGCTATGCAACAGTAGGCGATATTATAGTTTGTTCTGTAAAAAAAGCTCTACCAAATGGCAAGATTAAACGCGGTCAAGTTGTAAAAGCCGTCGTCGTTAGAACAAAAAAAGAGCTTCACAGAGGAAATGGCTCTTTGATTAGATTTGATGAAAATGCAGCTGTAATTTTGGATGCAAAAAAAGAGCCGATTGGCACTCGTATTTTTGGCCCAATCGGTAGAGAAGTCAGATACGGCGGTTTTATGAAAATCGTTTCATTGGCTCCGGAGGTTCTATAATGGCAGTGAAATTTAAGATTAAAAAAGGCGATCAAGTAAAAATTATCGCAGGTGATGATAAAGGTAAAACTGGCGTTGTAAAAGCTGTTTTCCCTAAAAAATCACAAGTTATAGTTGAGGGTTGTAAAATAGCTAAAAAAGCTGTTAAACCAACTGAGCAAAATCCAAGTGGCGGTTTCACAAACAAAGAAATGCCTATGGATATTTCAAATGTCGCATTGGTTGAGGGTTGATTATGAACAGATTACAAACTAAATATGTTGAGTCAATTAGACCAGCTTTACAAAAAGAATTTGATATAAAAAATCCTATGCTAATTCCGGCACTTGAAAAAATCGTAATTAGCGTTGGTGTAGGCGAATCTGGCAAAGATCAAAAAGTGCTTCAAAACATGGCTGATACAATCTCTTTGATTGCAGGTCAAAAAGCACTTATTGTAAATGCAAAAAAATCAGTTGCTGGTTTTAAAGTCAGAGAGGGATTTCCTGTCGGTATTATGGTTACATTGCGCAAAGAGCAAATGTATGCGTTTTTTGATAAACTTATCTCAATCGCATTACCAAGAGTAAAAGACTTCCGTGGTGTTGCACGCAATGGCTTTGATGGTCGCGGTAACTATAACTTCGGTTTGCAAGAGCAATTAATGTTCCCTGAGGTAGAGTATGATAATATCCTAAGAACTCACGGTATGAACATTACAATCGTAACTACAACAAATAGCGATAAAGAGGCGTTTAAATTGCTAGAATTATTTGGCATGCCTTTCGCAAAAGGAAAGTAATATGGCAAAAAAATCAATGATAGCTAAGGCAAAACGCCCTGCTAAATTCAGCTCTCGTGCATATACAAGATGCCAAATTTGCGGTCGTCCGCACTCTGTTTATAGAGATTTTGGAATTTGCCGTGTATGTTTAAGAAAAATGGCTAATGAGGGTCTAATCCCTGGCCTTAAAAAAGCTAGCTGGTAAGAAGGAGTAGATATGGTAAATGATCTTATTTCAGACGGATTAACCCGCATTAGAAATGCAGCTATGAGACGCTTAGACACTGCTAAATTGTTTCACTCAAATGTTGTAGAGGCTACTCTTAAAATTTTAGCTCAAAAGGGCTATATCGAGAGCTACAATGTAGTAGAAGAGGGAAACAAAAAATTCATCAATGTTGTTTTAAAATATGATGAAAAAGGCAGAAGTGTAATCAACGAAGTAAAAAGAGTTTCAAAACCTGGACGCCGTGTTTATCAAGGTAAAGACGAGATCAAAAGATTTAAAAATGGCTATGGAACAGTAGTTGTTAGCACTAGCAAAGGCGTTATGAGCGGTATCGAAGCTAGTAAGGCTGGCGTTGGCGGCGAAGTGCTTTGCACTATTTGGTAAAAAGTTCTACTTTTTATGGCATTGTGGTATCCATTCGTAAAAGTAGTCATACCCTAGACAAATAAAAAGGAAAATTATGTCAAGAATTGGTAAAAAACCTATCTCTATTCCAAACGGAGTAGAGGTAAAAATCGATGGTTCATCTTTAAAATTTAAAAAAGCAAACAACGAAAGAGTCCTTGATTTAAAGGGCAATGTCGATGTTAAAATCGAAGATGGCCAAATTTTATTTTCACCAAAAGGTGAAGATAGACAAAGCAGAGCGTATTGGGGAACATACCGTGCGCTAGCTAACAACATCGTTATTGGCCTAACTGACGGCTTTACAAAACAGCTTGAAATCAACGGCGTTGGTTACAGAGCTGCGATGAAAGGCAAAGTTTTAGAGCTAAACCTAGGTTTTTCTCATCCGATAAATTTCGATTCACCAGCAGGTATTGAAATTTCAGTAGATAAAAACATCATCACAATCAAAGGCGACGATAAACAAAAAGTTGGTCAAGTTGCTGCTGAGATTAGAGGATTTAGACCACCTGAGCCATACAAAGGCAAAGGTGTAAAATATGTCGAAGAGCATATTATCCGCAAAGCCGGTAAAACATCTAAAAAATAAGGGTTGAGAAATGACAGCAAATGTATTAAAAAGAAAAATATCTCTAAGAATTAAGAGAAAAAGAAGAATTCGTGCAAAAATTTCCGGCACTAGCTCTTGCCCTAGAATTTCTATTTTCAAATCAAATAGAACAGTTTATGCGCAAGTAATCGATGATGTTGAGGGAAAAACAATATGCGCTGCCAGCGGTAAAACTTTGGGTGTGAAAGCAAACAAAGAAGGCGCTGCTAGCCTTGGCAAAGATTTGGCTGCTAAGCTAAAAGATAAAGGCATTTCTGAGGCGCTTTTTGATAGAAACGGTTATTTATATCACGGAGTGATTGTAAGTTTTGCTGATGCGTTACGCGAAAACGGCATCAAACTATAAACCAAAGGAATTATCGTGGAAAAATATAATAGAGAAGAATTTGAAGAAGTAATCGTTAATATCGGTAGGGTTACAAAGGTCGTAAAAGGTGGTAGAAGATTTAGATTTACTGCCCTAATCGTTGTTGGTAACAGAAATGGTTTAGTTGGCTTTGGTTTTGGAAAATCAAAAGAGGTTCCAGACGCGATTAAAAAAGCCGTAGATGATGCGTTCAAAAACATCATCGAGGTTAAACTAAACGGTTCGACAATCACTCACGATGTAGAGGTTAAATATAACGCTAGTAGAATTTTACTTAAACCAGCTAGCGAAGGTACCGGCGTAATCGCAGGCGGATCTGTTCGCCCTGTTTTAGAACTTGCAGGCGTTAAAGATATTTTGACTAAGTCTCTTGGTTCAAACAACTCATCAAATGTCGTAAGAGCTACAATGAAGGCTCTTAGCATGCTAAAACACTAACAAGGATTTAAGATGGGATTAGAAAATCTTCAAAAAGCACCAGGCTCTACTCATAGCACCAAAAGACTAGGTCGTGGTCAAGGTAGCGGTCTTGGCAAAACAGCAGGTCGCGGTGGCAAAGGTCAAACTGCGCGCACTGGCTCACATGAAAAAAGAGGTTTTGAGGGTGGCCAACAACCACTTCAAAGAAGATTACCAAAGGTTGGTTTTTATTCAAGATTCGAAAAACCTTATGTAATCAATGTAGAAAAAATTTCAGCTGTAAAAGAGCTAAGCGAGATTACAGTTGATAGCATCAGAACTGTTCATAAAATGTCTAGCTCTGTAAAAGTAGTAAAACTTATCGGTGCAAGTGCAAAAGATCTTGCTAGCAAGATAAAAGACGAAAATGTAAAATTTAGCGGACAAAACTAATGAACAAAACACTTCGCAACAAGATACTCATTACATTGGGTTTTCTATTTGCTTTCAGGCTACTGGCTTATGTGCCAGTGCCGGGCGTTGATGTTGAGGTGATAAAAGAATTTTTCAATACAAACAAAGACAATGCCTTTGGTATGTTTAATATGTTTAGCGGTGGCGCGGTCGAAAGATTTAGCGTCATTTCGCTGGGCATTATGCCATACATTACAGCTTCGATTATTATGGAGCTATTATCTGCTACATTTCCAAATTTAGGCAAACTAAAAAAAGAGCGCGACGGTATGCAAAAATATATGCAAATTATTCGTTACGCTACAATCGCTATTGCGCTTGTGCAAGCAATCGGTGTTAGTATCGGTTTGCAGGGCATTACGGGCGTAAATGGCGCGAAGGCAATCATGGCAGAAAATACAAACGAATTTATATTTATTTCGTGTATTTCTATGCTTGTAGGCACTATGCTTTTGATGTGGATTGGCGAGCAGATTACTCAAAGAGGTGTTGGAAACGGCACGAGCTTAATCATCTTTGCCGGTATTGTTAGCGCGATACCAACGGCGATCGGCGGCACAGTTCAGCTCGTAAATAACGGCGAACTTAATATCTTAAAATTAATCGCAATCGCCTTAATTATTTTTGCTACAATCGCGGCGATTTTGTATGTCGAGCTAGGCGAGCGCAGGATTCCAATCTCGTTTCCTCGCAAAATTTTAATGGCGAACCAAAACAAACGCATTATGAATTATGTGCCAATCAAGCTAAATTTAAGTGGTGTTATTCCTCCGATTTTCGCTAGTGCGGTATTGATGTTTCCTAGCACGATTTTGACTGCTAGCACAAATTCTTTTGTCCAAAAAGTAGCTGACTTTATCAATCCAAGTAGCTATTTCTTTAATCTTTTGACATTTATTTTAGTTGTATTTTTTGCGTATTTTTACGCTTCAATCGCGTTTAATTCCAAAGATATCAGCGAAAATTTGAAAAAACAAGGTGGATTTATCCCTGGAATTCGTCCAGGTGAGGGCACAGCGACATTTTTAAACGATGTTGCATCTCGCCTTACATTTTGGGGTTCGATTTATTTGGGTTTAGTAACCGTTATTCCATGGTTGCTAGTCAAATTTATGGGTGTTCCATTTTATTTCGGTGGCACGAGCGTGCTAATCGTAGTATCGGTCGCACTTGATACTATGAGAAGAATCGAAGCGCAAGTGTATATGAACAAATACCAAACCCTAAGTGCCGTTGGACTATAAAATGGCAATTTTACTCAAAAATCAAAAAGATTTAGAGGGTTTGCGGGCGGCGAATAAAATCGTCGCCGCTGCCCTTGATTATGCGGAAGAATTCATAAAACCAGGTATGACGCTTTTAGAAGTGGATAAAAAAATCGATGATTTTATCACTAGCAAGGGCGCATATCCAGCATTTAAAGGGCTTTATGGTTTCCCAAACGCAGCTTGTCTTTCACTAAATGAAGTTATAATCCATGGCATACCTGATAACACTATCCTAAAAGAGGGCGACATACTAGGCATCGATCTAGGCTCTCGCTTAAATGGATATTACGGCGATAGTGCGCGCACTTTGCCGATTGGCAAAATTTCAAAATCAGACGAAGAGCTCAT
The DNA here is from genome assembly GCF_027736965.1 of Campylobacter sp. JMF_11 EL3. Lineage (NCBI taxonomy): Bacteria > Pseudomonadati > Campylobacterota > Epsilonproteobacteria > Campylobacterales > Campylobacteraceae > Campylobacter > Campylobacter sp. JMF_11 EL3. The sequence continues at coordinate 223,216 of NZ_JAOVTJ010000002.1, read as the reverse complement.
CGCATGCAGCAAAGACGCGCTGTATCATGCTATCGACACGATAAAGGTCGGCATGCACTTCAAAGAGCTATGCCTAGCTATCGAGCAATTTATCAGAGCGCGCGGATATGTGCCACTATATGGATTTTGCGGGCATGGAATCGGCAAAAAACCGCATGAAGAGCCTGAGATCCCAAATTATTTAGAGGGCAACAATCCAAAATCAGGACCAAAAATCAAAAATGGCATGGTGTTTTGTATCGAGCCGATGATTTGCCAAAAAGACGGCACCCCAGTCGTGGGCGCAGACAAATGGACGACGACGAGCAAAGACGGCCTTAGGACGGCTCATTATGAGCATTGCTTAGCTGTGGTAAATAACAAAGTCGAAATTCTAAGCAAAAGCTTGAAAGATTAAAAGGAGAAAATTTAATGGCAAAAGATGATGTCATTGAGATTGATGGCAATGTAATTGAGGCGTTGCCAAATGCGACATTTAAGGTCGAGCTTGATAACAAGCATGTGATTTTGTGCCATATCGCAGGCAAAATGCGTATGCACTATATCAAAATCATGCCAGGCGATCGCGTCAAAGTCGAGCTTACGCCATACAGCCTTGATAAGGGCAGAATCACTTATCGCTACAAATAAATTTTGCATTTGTAAAATTTAACCAAGTGGTTAAATTTTAAAATTTCGCTTTTAAAATTTAACCCAAATTCTTAAATTTTTTGCTTTTAAATTTTGCCTGAATTTTAAAATTTTAGCTTCCAAATTTCACCTAAATTTTAAAATTTTGTTTTTTTGAAATTCTACGCAAATTTCAAAATTCTACTCCGTAAATTTGCTAAATTTCAGCTAACTCTAACCCCCCCCGTATAATTAGCCGAAATTTATTTTAAAGGATAAAAATGGCAAATGTTTTTGATGAGTTTAAAACTATCGCTGAATTTTTGCAAACCACGCAAAAAGAGAAAATTCTAATCCCAGAGTATCAAAGACCTTATGCTTGGGGATTTGACCAAATAGAAGCTTTATTTAGTGATTTAAAAGATTTTACAATAGATAAAATCAAAGATAAAACCCAAGAAACATATTTTTTAGGCACGATTGTTTATTTTGTCAATGACAATGGCGAAAAGGAAATCATCGACGGACAGCAACGCTTAACTTCTATAATGTTGCTTTTGCGAGCAATTTACGAAAAATTATCCACTAGCGAGATTACGACGCCTGAGGGTTTGAATTTTATAAATAAAATCGAGCCATTACTTTTCATAAAAAACGAAATGACTGGGCAAGTCGATAAAGACGATATATTGATTAGATCTGATGTCGTATCAGATAGTCAAAACCACACATTTCATCAAATTTTAAAAACTGGTAAAACGCAAAGCGGGGCAAAGGATAATTACAGCAAAAATTATGAGAGCTTTTCTAAATTATACGATGAGTTTATTTCGCAAAATTCAGACCCAAAAGCGATTTATTATTTCATAAACAATCTTTTAAATTACACAACCATAATCCCAATCAAAGCCAAAACCCAAGATACCGCTCTTACGATATTTAACACCTTAAATGACCGTGGTATGCCGCTAAGCGATGCTGACATTTTTAAGGGGAAAATTTACAAAAATTTAGATGATGATAAAAAAGTAAAATTTATCCAAGAGTGGAAAATTTTAGAAAACGAAACTGAACTAGCAAATGAAAAAATGCAAAATTTATTTTATATGTATATGTTTTATCTAAGGGCAAAAGCTGATGATAAAGACACCACGACGCCAAAACTTCGCTCGTATTTATTAAAAAAGAAACCCGAATTTTTAAGAGATGATGATTTGCTCGAAAATTTACGCCAAATTTTGAAAATTTTAAAATTTAGCAAGGATTTGAAAGATATTGATGATGAGGTTTGGAGCGAAAATTTGCAGATAAAACAGGTTTTTTCTCTCCTTGTGCTTACAAATAACGAGTGGTGGAAATATCCTAGTATAATATATTATTTGACGCACAAAAACAGTCCAAATTTCGAAAATTTGTATTTGAAATTTTTGCGAAAATTGTTTGTGAGTATTTTCCAAAGATATAGCATAGAACACGCGATAAATTCGATTAAAGCGCCTGTTTTGAAGCTAAATGTAGAAATCACAAATAACGCAGAGCCGAAATTTGATTTTAAAGAAATTTTGGGCGATGAAGAAAATATCTTAAAGGGCAAAATTATCGCGCCACATGTAAATTTGCGCTATGCTTTGGTTTTGTTTGTGGCATACGAAATGGCAAATCAAACCGAGATTTTGCCTGAGCGTTGGGAGCTAGAACACATTTTTCCGCAAAAATGGCAAAACACCTATATCGAGCAAACTTTGGGCTGGACGGATGCGAAATTAAAAGAGCTGTTGTGGAATATTGGTAATCTTACGCCACTTGAAAAAAAGCTAAATATTGTGGCGAGTAATGGGTATTTTGACAAGAAAAAAACCGAGTATGCAAAATCAAAAGTGGCGATAACAAATGGAATTGATAAAAATTATAACGAGTGGAAACCTGAAAATATTATCGAGCGAAACGGCGAAATCGTAAAATTTGTAAAAGAAAAATTTAATCAGTGGGCACAATAAATTTAAAATCTAAATTTTCCGCGAAATTTTAGGATTTCGCGGATTTTAATGTCTTAAATTTTGCCTTGCTTTGCTCGGTGAAACGCAGGCTTTCGCAGATTTTTTTAATCGCAAGATTTTTGATTTTTTCGTTTTCATATCCCTGCAAAAACTCGTAAATTTCACCCTCAAATTTCACGGCGAATTCGCACAGCGCCCAAGACGCTGCCATTTGGACATAGTATTTCTTGCTTCGCTCAGCGCGCGCAGTATCTAGCAAAATCGCCAAATCCCGCGAATTTACGAAATTTACCAGCAAATTTACATAAAAAAACCGCTTCTCAAACTCGCCCCTAGCTTTCCTAAAACCAAGCGTAAATTTCCACCAAAGCTCTAAATCTTTTTTGCGTTTGGTGCAAAATGTATCGCAAACGCCCCAGTTTGTGATACGAGGGATAAAATCTCGCGCCAAATTTATGCGATTTTTTTCGCTGATTTTTAGCGAATTTATCAAAATCGCTTTTAGGGTCATTTCTTCGCTAAATTCGCCCTTGGCGCGGATAAATTCTAAAATTTCACCCTCGCTTTGCTCGCGCAAAACCTGCTTTGCAAGTGCGCGTAAATGTGGCATTTTCACGCCCAAAATTCGCGCCCCAGGCAGAATTTTCGCGCTAAATTTGGCGTATTTTTCATCGCTTAAATTTCGCAAATTCTCTAAAATTTCCATTTTTGCCCCTTGAATTTGCAAAAATTTTATAAATTTTGCCCTTAAAATTTAATCTAGCTTTTTTAAAGCTTTGTTGTGCTAAAATAAAAAATCTTTCAATTCTACGATTACAACAATTTCTTACCGCTTATTTTTGGAGGCGAAAATGAATAAAGATGAACTTTTGAATTTAGCCGTGATTGCGGCGAAGCGTGCAAACAAGGCGATTATGGAACATTATGAGAAATTTGATGTCTATGTCAAAGAGGACAAATCTCCGCTAACAACCGCAGATTTGGCTGCAAACGAGGCGATTGTTAGCACGCTAGCACCTAGTGGGATTGCGATTTGTTCCGAAGAGAGCGTGATGAGTGCAGATGAGCGTATGAGCGCAAAGAGGTTTTGGCTAGTCGATCCGCTTGATGGAACGAAGGAATTTATCGCGCGAAATGGCGAATTTTGCGTTTGTATCGCGCTGATAGAGGACGGAAGGCCGATTTTGTCGGTGATTTCATCGCCTGTAAGCGGCGATGTGTATAGCTCTAATGGCGGTGGTATCGTCTATAAAAATGGCGAAAAAATCGAGCGAAAACCAAATTCGCCAAAGACCTTTATGATAGGTCATCATGGCAGAGGCTCAAAATACATGCCCTTTTGCGAGGAATTTGGACTTGAATTTACTAGGCTTGGCTCTGCGCTGAAATTTTGCATAATGGCGGAAAATGGGGCGAGCGCGTATGGTAGGTTTAGCGATTGTTCGCTGTGGGATATCGCAGCTGGGGATTTTATAATCCACCAAAGCGGCGGCGCGATAATCGACCTCAAAACAGGTGTCGCTCCGCTGTATAACGGCAAAAGTCTGATAAATAATCACTACATTGTCGTCGATGCAAATACAATAAATTTATTATCAAAAATGGTAGAATTTGCGAAAAATTTATAGATTGTGGTAGAATACGCCTGCAAAATTTTTATCAAAGGATAAGAAATGAAACAGGCTTTTACAATGATCGAATTAATTTTCGTGATTGTTATTTTGGGTATCTTGGCGGCGGTAGCTATCCCTAGACTAGCTGCTACCAGAGACGACGCAGAGATTGTCAAAGCGGCGCAAAACATCACTACATCTCTTAGCGATTTGATGGCGTATTACACATCGCAAGCGCATTATTCTTCTTCTATCGCAACGATGACAAATGTTACAAACCCGATTAAGATTAGAAACGATGTTTGTGCTACTTATGAAATCGTTGATGAGAAGCAAATTATCCTTACAAAAGGCTATGACGGATTATGCAAAAAGGTCTGGGCGATGAACGGATTGTCTTCGTTAGAAGATGTGTATAGCTCCGATGCGCTAATTATCGTTCAATAACTCACGCAGGGGGCTATCCCCTGCGCCTGATAAATCCCAAAACTACTCCCAAAACACAGACAAAAGCAAAAAACCCAAATACAATAAACCAAAGCGTAGGCAAACTTAGGCTTTTTGAGCTTACAAAAAGATACCAGCCATCATTATAAGCGCTAATTAAATTCGCGCGCATACCGCTGATTTCGAAATTTGCAGGCGGTGTGGGTATATCAAAAGCGCAAGAATTATATGATTTAAAAAGCGAAATTTTATTTAAATCAAAACTCAAAAATTTATTCGCTCCAGCGCAGTTCATCACGCCGTCCATATCGCTACTAGCGCGCACTGCTTTGTGCAGATACGATAGGCTTTTCGCACAAATTAGCCCGCCAAGCGCGCCATAAAACCACAGAAAATACCCACAAATCGCGCTTAGGCCCTCCTTGCTAAATGCCACAAAAATCACGCCCAGAGCTAAAACGCACAGATCAAACCTAAGCCTAGCACTGAAAATTTCAGGATACATAAACAAGAAATTTTGCAAAAAGCAGTATGAAAAGCAAACCCACAAACCCGCCCAAACTGCGCAAAATAGCAGAAATTTGCGAGAATATTTATTGTTAAATTTTAAATCCATTTTTATCCTTTTTTGCTCGTTATTTTATTATTTTTTGCGCTAAATTTCGATAAAATCGCAGGTTTATTTTGAAATTTAATACAAAAAGGTTCAAATTTGAGGAAAAATCTCCAAATTTTAGAAAAAATTTTCGATAGTTTTGCGAAAATTTTAGGTTTTTTTAGCATTGTTTTTTTAGCCCTTTTAGTCCTTTGCGTTTTTTACAATGTCGTTGCGCGCTATCTCTTTCCAAGCGCGAATTCTGTGGCAATGCAAGAGATTAGCTGGTGGCTGTTTTCGGCGATGTTTTTGTTCTCTTCGACCTATACTTTACAGCAAAATTCCCATGTCAGGGTCGATGTGCTATATGAAAAATTTCGCCCCAAAACAAAGGCGATTATTAATATTTTAGGCACAATCTTTTTTATCTTGCCATTTGTGGCGCTCGTGGCGTATTTTTCGCTAGATTTCGCGCTCGAAGCCTACGAGAGCAAAGAATCCAGCCCAAATCCAGGTGGATTAACGAATTTATGGATAATCAAATCATTTATTAGCCTATCTTATGTCTTTTTGTTTATTTATTCGTTTGGGTTTTTGATAAAAAATATAAATTTGCTAATCCACAACCACCACGGCGAATTTTTAGACGAAAATTCTAGCGCAAAGGCTGTGTGATGATAGGGATTATAATGTTTGGCGCAGCGCTTTTTATGCTGCTCTTGGGATTTCCGGTAGCCTTTACATTTGGGGCTGTGGCGGTGATTTTTGGATTTATTTATGGCGTGAGTGAGGCGTGGGAATACGCGAGCGGAAGTGAAATTTTCGCGCAGGCTATAAGCGAAATGAGCAATCAGTTTTTCTCTCTTATGCCAAACCGAATTTACTCGATTATGGAAAATCAGCTTCTAATAGCGGTTCCGCTTTTTATTTTAATGGGTATGATTTTGCAAAAAACGCGCCTAGCTGAGAGGCTTTTGGAGTCAATGGCGTTTTTATTTGGCGGGGTGCGCGGTGGCGTGGCGATTAGCACGGTTTTGGTGGGTGCGCTTTTGGCGGCTACGACTGGAATCGTGGGTGCTAGCGTGATCGCTATGGGTATTATTAGCCTGCCTGTGATGATGAAATACGGCTACGACAAAGCCCTATCCACCGGCACTATCGCAGCTTCTGGCACACTTGGGCAGATTATACCGCCCTCAATCGTGCTAATCATTTTAGGCGATGTTTTTTCGGTATCAGTAGGCGAGCTATTTTCCGCAGCTATCGTGCCGGGGCTAGTTTTGGTGGGACTTTATATAGTTTTTATCCTCATAATCTCGTATGCCAAAAAAGACTGCGCGCCCGAGCTTCCTAAAATCGATGATGAAACCAAAGCTCGCCAAATTTTTAATGCTCTAAAAAATGTCGTGCCTGTTTTTGTGCTGATTTTGCTAGTTTTAGGCTCTATCTTTGGCGGTATCGCAACTCCGACAGAAAGCTCATCGGTGGGCTGTGTGGGCGCGATAATTTTGTCATTTTTATACCGCACATTTTCATTTTCTTTGCTTTACGACGCACTTCGCCAAAGCGTGAAAATTTCGGGCATGGTTTTTATGATTTTAATGGGCGCAACAGCCTTTTCTATGATTTTTTCATACACGGGCGGGGACTATGTCGTGGAGGATTTCATGCACGCGCTTCCTGGCAAAGAGTGGGGATTTATCGCGCTAACTATGATTGTCATCATAATTTTGGGCTTTTTCCTTGATTATGTTGAAATTTCATATATCATTTTGCCGATTTTATTCCCGATAGTCGAAGCGATGAATATAAATCCAGTTTGGTTTGCGATACTAATCGCTGTAAATTTACAAACATCATTTATGACGCCACCTTTTGGATTTTCGATATTTTTCCTAAAAGGCGTCGCGCCAAAATCAGTGCGCACGACAGACATTTATCGTGGAGTATTGCCGTTTATCGGGCTTCAAATTTTAGTTCTTTTCGCCCTTGCGATTTATCCAGAAATTTTTGGATTAAAAGCTTTTTTAGGCTAGAAATTGTAGAATTTAGAATTATTTTAAAGGAGTTAGCATGAGCAAAAAATTTATTGATGTTATGGACACTACATTTCGCGATGGTTTCCAATCTGTCTTTGGTGCGCGTGTAGCGATGAAGGACTTTTTGCCAGCGGTGAGCGCGGCAAAAGAGGCTGGGATTAGACACTTTGAATTTGGCGGTGGAGCTAGATTTCAGAGTCTGTATTTTTATCTAAACGAAGACGCGTTTGCGATGATGGATAAATTCCGCGAAACCGTGGGAGACGAGGCAAACCTGCAAACCCTAGCCAGAGGCGTAAATACCGTTACGCTTGATACTGGTTCGCGCGAAATGATAGACATGCATGCCAAACTCTTTGCTAAACACGGAACTACGACTATTCGAAATTTTGACGCCCTAAATGATGTTGAAAATTTAAAATATAGTGGCGAGCGTATCAAAGCGCATGGCTTAAAACACGAAATTACCGTTACTATGATGGATTTACCACCTCGTTGCTCTGGCGCGCATGATCCTGAATTTTATGCTGGAATTTTACGCAAAATTTTAGAGGCTGGAATTCCTTTTGATAGCGTTTGTTTTAAAGACGCTAGCGGAACTTCAAGCCCACAAAAGGTTTTTGAGACCATAAGAAGAGCGCGCAAACTCCTAGGAAACGATATTCATATCAGACTTCACACCCATGAAACAGCTGGTGTTAGCGTGGCTTGCTATCAAGCAGCCCTAGCAGCAGGCGTCGATGGAATCGATCTAGCTGCTTATCCAGTCAGTGGAGGAACTAGCCAACCAGATATTTTGACGATTTTGCACGCGACAAAGGGGCAAAATTTTGATTTCGGCTTTGACGCTGAGAAAATTTTAAAATACGAAGAGGTTTTGGAGGATTGTTTGAAGGATTATTTCTTGCCACCAGAAGCGACAATGGTAAGTCCGATAATCCCATTTTCGCCTATGCCGGGCGGTGCCCTAACCGCAAATACGCAAATGATGCGCGATAACAAAATCATGGATAAATTCCCCTCTGTCATCAAAGCTATGCGCGAAGTCGTCGAAAAGGGCGGTTATGGCACGAGTGTAACGCCTGTAAGTCAATTTTATTTCCAACAAGCATTTAATAATGTAATGTTTGGAGAGTGGAAAAAAATCGCTGAGGGATACGGCAAAATGGTGCTTGGATACTTTGGTAAGACCCCAGTTGCCCCTGATAGCGAGGTCGTAAGATTAGCTAGCGAGCAACTTGGCTTAGAGCCTACTACCAAAAATGCCGTTGATTTGGCTGATTTGGACGAGACAAAGAGCATTGCTTATGCTAAAAAACAGCTAGAAGATGAAAATATCGAGCCAAGCGAGGAAAATATTTTTATCGCTCTTGCGTGCCGTGAAAAGGGCATTGCCTTCTTAAAAGGCGAGGGCAAGGTAATGATCCGCAAAAACGAAGCAAAAGAATCTAGCGAGAGCAGTGAGAAAAAGGCAAAATCTGATAAATTTGACATTAATGTCAATGGCAAAGCCTATGCAGTGGAATTTAGCGGAAATAAGGTCTTAGTAAATGGCGATAGCTACAATGTCAGCATTGGCATGGTAGAGCCTAGCGAGACCAAAACTGAGGCGAAATCAAGTGCAAATAGCGATGATATCGTGGCTAGCCTGCCAAGTAATGTGTTTAAAATTTTAGTCAAACCTGGCGAAAAAGTCGTAGCTGGTCAAACAGTAGTCGTGCTAGAAGCTATGAAAATGGAGATAAACATCGAAAGCCCAAGAGACGGCGAAGTCGCTGAAATTTTGGTATTCCAAGGTCAAAGCGTCGATGCGGGCGAGCCACTAATCCACTTAAAATAACTTTTAAATTTAACTACCACAGGGGCGGAATTTAGCGGGTTTCGCCCCTTTTTTAATTTACAAAAACGATAAATTTACTTCAAATTCCACAATCCTAATAAAGGTTAATCAAATTTCGATATAATTACTTATTTATAATTTTTTAAAAAAGGATTTAAGATGAGAATTCCAAATGATTTTGAAAAACTAGGAATTAGCGGCGAAAAAGAAATTTTTTATAATCTTAGCTATGATGAGCTTTTCGAGCACGAAAAACGCGCAAACGAGGGCAAGGTAAGCGATAATGGCACCTTTATGGTCGATACTGGCATTTTTACAGGTAGAAGCCCAAAAGACAAGTATTTTGTAAAGCAAGATCCAAGCGCGAAATATATCAGCTGGGGCAAAATCAACCAACCGATTAGCAAAGAGCTATTTGATAAACTTCTAGCAAAGGCCAAAAATCAGCTTTCAAACAAATCAATCTATGTCCAAGACGCGTATTGTGGTGCTAGCCTAAAAAGCCGTAAAAGCGTGCGCTTCGTAACCGAAGTAGCGTGGCAAGCGCATTTTGTAAAAAATATGTTTATTCGCCCAAGCGATGATGAGTTAGCAAATTTTCACCCAGATTTCGTGGTTTATAACGCTTGCAAATGCGTAAATGAGGATTACGCCAAAGACGGGTTAAACTCAGATGTTTTTGTAATCTTTAATGTCGAGGAAAATGTCGCAGTCATCGGTGGCACATGGTATGGTGGCGAGATGAAAAAAGGAATTTTTTCTATGATGAATTACTGGCTACCATTAGAGGGCAAAATGTCAATGCACTGCTCAGCAAATGTCGGAGCTGGCGGCGACACTGCGCTATTTTTCGGACTTTCAGGCACCGGCAAGACTACGCTCTCTACTGATCCAAACCGCGCGCTAATCGGTGATGACGAGCACGGCTGGGACGATGAGGGCGTGTTTAACTTCGAGGGTGGTTGCTACGCAAAATGTATAAATCTCGATCCAAGCTCAGAGCCTGAAATTTATGGTGCGATTAAACGCAACGCACTTTTAGAAAATGTCGTAGCTGACGCAAACGGCAAGGTCGATTACGCCGATGGTAGCAAGACAGAAAATACCCGTGTAAGCTACCCAATCGAGCATATCGCAAACCACGAACCAAGCCTGAGCGCAGGACACCCAAAAAATATCATTTTCCTAAGCGCTGATGCATTTGGCGTTTTACCGCCTGTTGCGAAGCTTACAAAAGAACAAGCGATGTATTATTTCCTAAGCGGATATACTGCCAAAGTCGCAGGAACTGAACGCGGTATTACCGAGCCTGTGGCGACTTTTAGTGCTTGTTTTGGTGAGCCGTTTATGCCGCTTCACCCGACAGTTTATGCAAAACTTTTAGGCGAAAAAATCGACAAACACGGCGTAAATGTATATCTAGTAAATACAGGTTGGAGCGGCGGTGCTTATGGCGTTGGCAAACGCATGAGCATAAAGGCAACTCGTGCTTGTATAAATGCAATCCTTGATGGAAGTATCACAAAATGCGAATTTGAAAATTTTGAAAAATTTAATCTAGCCGTTCCAAAAGAGTTAGCTGGTGTTGAGACAAAACTTCTAAATCCAGCCAACACTTGGGAAAATGCAGATGAATACGCAAAAACTCGCGAGAAATTAGCGAAAATGTTTGTAGAAAATTTCAAACGCTACGAAGATGTCAAAGAGGGCGTAGAGTATGCAAAAGCCGGCCCAAAAGCTTAAAATTTGGCTTTTGTTAGGCACTGCGGGCTTGTTTTTGGGTTGCAAAGGCGAGCCTGCGAATTTAAAAGAACCGCTTCCTAGTAAAAGCGGTTTTTCTTTTTATGATACGCCGATAAATTACATAAACTATATCCGCCAAAGCTCGAATTTAAACCCATTTGCGCCAAATTCGCTTTTAGACAAGGCTGCGCTAAATCACGCCAAATATGTCGTTACAAACGATGAAATTACCCACGATGAGAGCGAGGGAAGGGCTGAATTTAGCGGCAAAACCCCAAGTGATCGCGCATTTGCGGTAGGGTTTAACTCTGGGATTGTAGAAAATCTCTCTTACAATGCCCACGATATCAAGGCCTCAATTGATGGGCTATTAAGCGCGATTTATCATCGTTTTGGGTTTTTGACATTTGACGCAAATCTCCTTGGCGTGGGATACTATGAGCAGGGCGAAAAATCTGCTTATGTCTATGAAATGGGAAATGAGTATTTAGAGGAAATTTGTGGTGGCGGAAAGAGCCAGAGTGGGGACGGCAAATTTATCATAGGGCTTTGCAAAAACAAAAGCCTTGCCATACGAAACGAAAACTACGAGCGCACCAGATCGCTAAATACCACGCTTTACGCGCATTATCCAAACAAAGAGCCAGCACTTGCCTTTTTTAGCCACGAGCTTCCAGATCCCGTGCCAGAGTGCGCGATTACAGCAAATCCTATTAGCATAGAATTTCACCCCCAAGCCAAACCTGTGGAAATGCTCGAATTTAGGCTATTTGATAGCGAGGGAGCAGAGATTAAAGATACTAAAATTTTGGATAAAAAAAGCGATCCAAATAGGCGTTTTAACGACAAACAATTCGCGCTTTTTAGCAAGGAAGTGTTTAAATTCGACGCTACTTACACGGCGGAATTTAGCTATAAACAGGGCGAAAAGCAAGATATTATTCGCTGGGATTTCACTACTCAAACCCCAAAATACGACTATTTTTTGGTTAGTGGAGGCGAGAATTTAGCCATAAAAAATGGCAAATTTTACGATATATTTTTTGCGCCAAAAGATTGCAACGATGAGGTCAAAAACTACAAAACCAGCTACAACGGCGCGATCGACAAGCCCGAAATCCAAAACATCGCCACAAATATGCTAAGGGTGCGCGTAAATGGCGAACGGGGCGCCAAGCTCGAAATCAGCACGGATAATGGCAGGGTGGTGAGATTGTATCTAACAGACGAGCCAAAAAATTCTAGTTTGAAACGCAAAATTATAAATTTATTCTAAGGATTATTGATGAAAAAAATGTGGGAAGGCAGGTTTAGTGAGGCTAGTAGCGAGCTTTTGGAGAGATTTAACGCTTCGATTATGTTCGATAGGGAGCTTTACGAGGACGATATCGCAGGCTCAATCGCTCATGCGAGCATGCTAGGCGATGCAGGAATCATCACCAAAGACGAAGCTAGCGCGATAAAATCTGGTTTGGAGCAAATTTTAGCCGAGATTAATGAGGGGAGGTTTGAGTGGAAAATCGCCGATGAGGATATCCACATGGCAGTAGAAAAACGCCTAAGCGAAATTGTAGGCAAAGAAATCGGTGGCAAGCTCCATACGGCGCGCTCTCGCAATGATCAAGTAGCCCTTGATTTCAGGCGTTTTGTAATGCGAAAAAACCGCGAAATTTCGGTTCAAATTTTGAATTTAATCAAAACCTTGCTTGAAATTTCAAACTCCCACACAGACGCTTTAATGCCAGGCTACACTCACCTCCAACACGCCCAGCCTGTGAGCCTAGCCTTTCATTTGCTAGCTTACATTTATATGTTTAAGCGAGATTATGAAAGGTTTGTGTCAAGCTTCGAGCGCGGAAATTTCAGCCCGCTTGGCTCGGCTGCGCTCGCAGGCACCCCGCACCGCATAAATCGCCACGCCACGGCTAGTGCGCTTGGATTTTATGCCCCTATGGAAAATGCAATGGACGGCGTGAGCGATAGAGATTTCGCCCTTGAAATTTTATTTAACATTAGCCTATTTTTCATGCACGCTTCAAGGCTGTGCGAAGAGCTGATTTTGTGGAGTTCGAGCGAATTTGGCTTTATCACTATCAGCGATGCGTATTCGACTGGAAGCTCGATAATGCCACAAAAGAAAAACCCCGATGTGGCCGAACTAATAAGGGGCAAAACTGGCAGGGCTTATGGAAATTTAATGGGGCTTTTAACCGTTATGAAGGGCCTTGCTCTGGCGTATAACAAAGACATGCAAGAGGATAAAGAGGGCGTGTTTGATAGCGTAAAAGCTATTTTGGAGAGTGTTGCAATCCTAAATGAAATGCTAAAAACAGCCAAATTTAACAAAAAAAATATGCTAAGTGCGACTGAGCGTGGCCATTTAAGCGCGACTGATTTGGCGGATTTTTTGGTGCGAGAAAAGGGCGTGGCATTTCGCGAGGCGCATTTCATCACCGGAAAATGCGTAGCCGCAGCAGAGAGAGCGGGCAAGGATCTAAGCCAAATGAGCGCAGAAGAGCTTTGCGGGGTCGATGAGCGAATCACGCCTGATGCGCTTGCATTTTTGGGGCTAAAAGCTTCGATGGACGCTAGGAAATCTTTCGGCGGGGCTAGCAGTTCTAGCGTGCTAGCACAGATCGCGAGTGTGCAAAAGTGGCTGGGCGAGAAGAGCAGCTCTATTTAGTTTCAAACACTAAATTTGACGATGAGAGGGTGATTTGGCTAAATTTATGCGAGATAAAATTTCATAAATTTAGCATAAATTCCAAATTTGACGCACTTATTTTTACCTCGAAAAACGGGGTAAAATCTTTGGAATTTAACGGCATTAAATTTGATGAAAATATCCAAATTTACGCCATTGGCAAAGCGTGCGCTGACGAGATAAGAGCCCAGGGATACAAAAATATTTTCGTAGCGCAAAACTCCCATGGCGATGAGTTTGCGCGCGAGATTGCCACGCATTTAAAGGGCAAAAGCGTGCTTTATATCAGCGCCAAAGACAGAGTGTCGAATTTGCCCCAAATTTTGCACGAAAATGGCGTAAATTTAGTCCATATAATCGGCTATGAAAACAGACCCAAAAAAGCTAGCATTTCGCAAAAACCAGCCACAAATTCCGTGATAATTTTTACTTCGCCACTAAATGCGAAAAGTTTTATCTCAAATTTTGGTTGGGATAGTTCGTATGAGGCGATTTGCATAGGAAATAGCACGGCTAAAATTTTATCCAAATTTACAACGCCCATAATCAGCGAAAATCAAAGCATAAAAGCGTGTGTGGATTTGGCGTTTGCTTGTATTTTAAGGCAAAAAAACATATAATTTCGCTTGCCTGGGTGATGCGCCAGCGTTATTTATGAGGGTCTAACATATTTTAGTAGGCGACGATGTGATGTGCCGGTGTGACGCGGCTCGGTTTGAGGCTCTGAGCTTACGGGTTGCGACCTAAGGGCTTGTCCTAGTTGCAAGATTGGCTTTGTTTTAGGCCGAATCTTTTTCACGCAACGCTCACTTGGGCTATTTTTACACGGAGTTTTACCTTGAAAATTTTAATCATCGGCAGTGGTGGCAGAGAATACGCTATCGCACTTAGACTAAAAGAGGATAAAAATGTTTCAAATCTATATTTTGCCCCAGGAAATGGCGCGACTAGCGCACTTGGCGAAAATTTGGATTTGAAAACTTTTGAGGAACTTGCAAATTTTGCGAAAGACAACAAAATCGATTTGACGATTGTAGGCCCAGAAGATCCGCTTACAAAGGGCATTGTCGATGTATTTAAATCAAAAGGTCTAGTGATTTTTGGACCGAGCAAAGCGGCGGCTCGTTTAGAGGGCTCAAAAGCCTATATGAAGGAGTTTTTGGCTCGTAACGCTATCCGCACCGCTAGATTTTTAAACAGCGATAATTTCGAGGAAATTTCTAAATTTATCCACACCCTAGATGAAAAAGTCGTTGTCAAAGCCGACGGGCTTTGCGCAGGCAAGGGTGTAATAATCGCTCAAAACCATGACGAGGCCAGAGACGCGGCATGGGAAATGCTAAAAGGCAGTTTCGGAGATGCTGGTAAAACCGTGGTTGTCGAGGAGTATTTAGACGGATTTGAGCTTAGCTTTTTTGCGATTTGCGACGGGGATAATTTCGTCTCTTTGCCAGTAGCCCAAGATCACAAACGATTGCTAAACCGCGATCAGGGTCCAAATACAGGCGGTATGGGCGCATACGCTCCAAGCCCGCTAGCAGATGAGGCGCTGATAAAAAGGGTCGAAAACGAAATCGTAGCTCCGACTTTAAGAGGTATGAAAAAAGACGGCAATCCGTTTTGCGGAGTGCTTTTTGTGGGGCTTATGATCGTGGGCGGAGTGCCGTATGTGCTCGAATACAATGTCAGATTCGGCGACCCTGAGTGCGAGGTTTTGATGCCTTTAATCGACGGAAATTTAAGCCAAATTTTATACGATGCAGCCACCGGCAAGCTAACAGACATCAAACTCCGCGATAAATTTGCCGTTGGCGTCGTAAGTGCTAGCGAAAACTATCCTTACAAATCTACGCCAAAAACAAAGATTAATTTAGGCAAAATTCCGGCTAACACTCACATTTGTTATGCTGGCGTTAGCGAAGAAAACGGCGAAATTTACGCAGACGGCGGAAGAGTTTTGGTAAGTGTGGGTGTAGCTAATAATATCAGAGAAGCGCGAAATTTAGCCTATGAATTAGTCAAAAATATAGAATTCGAAGGCTCTCAACACCGCAGCGATATCGCATATCAGGCACTTAGGGACTAAGTAGGTGTTAGCTAGTCTTCCTAAGAGAATTTTCGCCTTTATTTTAGATGAGGTGATTATGGGCGTGCTTTTTACCTTTATGCTCATTAGCGTGGCTTCCGAGCCCTTGCTTGCGGCCTCACAGATGAGCGGAAGCGACCCAATGGCGCTAAATAACGCAATCGCGCCATATTTGCCTTATTTAGTAATGGTGAAATTTTTATATCACGCGATATTTGTATATTTTTATGGCGCGACTTTGGGAAAACTAGCCCTAAAAATAAAAGTCATCAGCGCTAGGGACGAAAACGAGAGGCTTAGCTTTGGCGTTTGCGCGTTTAGATCTGGCGTTAGGCTTGTTAGTGAAACGGCATTTTATATCGGATTTTTGTTTGCATTTTGGACGAAATTTCGTCAGAGTTTGCAGGATTTGGCAGCAAAAACCTTGGTGGTAGAAATTGAAAAAAAGTAAAATTTTAATATTAACATTTGGTGCATTAGTGGCAAATTTGCTTAACGCAAAGGTGCAAAATGTCGAGTTAATCGCTGATAATGTCGAGCGAAACGGCTTTTTAACCATAGCCAGAGGCAATGTAACCGTGTATTCACAGGACTATTTCCTCACAGCCGATCGCGCCACTTATGATGAAAAAAACGAAATAATCGAGCTTTTTGGCAATGTAAATGCTATGCGTGGGGATAACGAAACCACCAGAGCCGAATACGTTAAAATTGATTTGAAAAATAATACCCAAGAGGGCAAAGCGACCTTTATGATGGATAAAGACGCTGAGCTTTGGATGCAAAATGATGAGAGTTGCAGTGATAGCGAGTATTACCGTGTCAAGGGCTCTGTGATATCTAGTTGTAATGTCAATGATCCAGACTGGAAAATCAAATTTAGCAGTGGCAAGCTAAATAAAGAGAGCAAATTTTTACACCTTTTCAACCCTAGATTTTATATCGGCGATGTGCCTGTGTTTTATCTGCCGTATTTTGGCGTGCCTACTGATACTACCCGCAGAACCGGTCTCTTGCCACCAGAGGGCGGATATATCGGCGATGAGGGCGTGTATTATAAACAGCCAATTTATTTCGCGCCGTATGATAGCTGGGATTTGCAGTTAGACCCACAGGTTCGTTTGCGCCGTGGTTTTGGTGTGTATGGGACATTTAGGTTTGCGGATTCGCCGTATTCAAGGGGCGAAATTCGTGGCGGTGTGTTTGATAATTTTACCCGCGCCCAAGAACGCTTAGAGTATAAAAACGAAAAACACCATGGATACGAGATCGAATACGATAGAAGCAAGCTAGCTGGATATCTAATCGACGGAAATTTCAAAGAAAATTTATGGATTGACTTTACGAAATTAAACGACCTTGAATACTATGATTTAAAGAGCAAAGGCGGTGTCGATGAGGACGATAACGCGCTAGTAACCTCTAAGCTAAATTATTATTTGACGACAGATGACCATTATTTCGGGCTTTATGGCAGGTATTATATCGACACTAGCAAGCTCAACCAAGATAGCGTCTTCCAAAACCGCGACACAGTCCAAGAGCTACCGACTGCGCAATATCATAAATTTATCGATGATATCTTTGTGCCAAATTTGCTCTACTCTGTGGATTTAAAGGCGCGAAATTTCACCCGCCAAGAAGGCGTAACCGCGCGCCAATACGAGCTTGATATTCCGCTTAGTTATAGCGATAAATTTTTGGGCGATTATTTGGGACTTAGCGTGAGCGAGCGTGTGTATATGACGCATATAGATTGGAGCGATAAATACTACTATGCAAACGGCGAGCTAGAAGCTGATAAAAGCACATTTTACGCCAATCAATACACCGAATTTTCAGCATTTACGGATTTGGCCAAGGCGTATGAGAGCTTTTATCATACTATGAATTGGAGGGCTGATTTAAGGATTCCTGGCTGGCAAAAGGGCGAGATTGATAAGAGAATTTTAAAATCTCATCAATACGAATACGATGAAAAAAATGGAAATTTACGCAAATCTCGCTTGGCAAGGTTACAAGATTCGCTGTATTGGGAGGATAATTTCCTTGGCGAGCTTGGCGAAGAATACACGCACGAAAATATCGCTCTTGGTATGACGCAGTATTTTTACGACGAAAATGGGCGTAAATTTATCCGCCACTCGGCTAAACAAAGCTATGATTTTGACGATGAAGAGCTGGGAAATTTCGACCATAGATTTGATATTTATTTCGCAAATGGGCTAAATTTAGGCAATCGTTTCACATACTCGCACAAATACGATAGTTTTAGCAAGGTTCAAACCTACGCAAACTACTCGAATTCTGATTTTAGCGCGAGCATAAGCCACGCTTATACCTACGATCAATTCGGCGACAAAAACGAAAAACGCTACAAAAAAGACAACTACACAATCGCAAATTTAAGCGCGAATTTGCCAGGAAATAACAAAATTTTTGGGCGCTGGGAGTATGATTTGGCTAGGTCGTATTCAAAAATGTGGAGGCTAGGTATCACGCATACGAGAAAGTGCTGGAACTACTCTTTCGTCTATCAAGAAGACATCGAGCCAAAAAACACGAGCAACGCTGATTACACCAGGGCTAAAAAAGAGCATGGATTTTACTTTTTCGTAAATTTCTACCCATTTGGCGGGGTTGGATATGATTTTTCGGTTGATACTGAGTATGGTGAAGCGCAATGATACCAAGAGCGGAATTGATGTTTGAAAACGAAGTAGAAGCAGCCGAAAAGCTAGCTGAAATTTTGCCCTCAAACGCGGTAAAAAACGAAAATTTCCTAATCATAGCCCAGTCGTTATCATCGATTTATTTGGTAAAAAGACTATCTGAAAAGCTAAATTTAAGCTATGAATTTTTATTTAGCGAGATGATTTATGCGCCAAATAATCCAGAGTGCGCGATAGCCTGTGTGAGTGAAACGCAAGAGATAGTTTTCATAGATGAACTTGTAAAAAGCTTTGGGATAAGTTTGGATTATATTTACGGGCAGGCTAACCGCAAATATGAGGAAAAAATTTTAAAAAATGTCTATAAATTTCGTAAGGGCGCGCTCTTGCCTGATTTGGCTAGAAAAAATGTAATCTTGGTCGATGAGGGTTGCGAGAGTGGGCTTACGACGATGACATGTATAAAAACCCTAATCAAACTAAATGCAAAGACGATTTTTTATGCTACGCCGGTTATTAGCACTGATAATGCCGAAGAGATAGAAGCTGCGGTAGATGGGCTATACGCCGTGCATAAAATAAAAGATTTTGTAAATGTGGATTTTTATTACAAAGAGAAAAAAGAGGAAAAAGCCGAGGATATTATGCAAATTTTAAATAATTGCGAATTTTACCTACCATTTCACAAAGAAAAAAACATTGATAAAAACGAAAACAAGGAGAGTAACAATGCAGTGCAAGATTGATGTAAATAATCAATTAGAAATTTTTGACATAGACAAGGTCGCAAAACAAGCAGCGGGTGCTGCGCTTATGCGTGTGGGTGATACTGTGGTGCTAGCTACGGTCGCTAGGGAAGATAGACAGGTAGAGGAAGATTTCTTGCCACTAACCGTGCAATATATCGAAAAAATGTATGCTGTGGGAAAAATCCCTGGCGGATATATCAAAAGAGAGACCAAGCCGGGCGATTTTGAGACGCTAACTAGCCGTATTATAGATCGCTCGCTTCGCCCCCTTTTTCCAAAAGGATATGCCTATCCTACCCAAATCGTAGTTTATGTCCTTTCAGCAGATCCTGAGGTGGATTTGCAGGTCGTGAGCCTAAATGCGGCAAGTGTGGCGCTATATCTAAGCGATATCCCTATGAAAGCCCCAGTGTGTGGTGTCAGAGTAGGCCAAATAGACGGAGAGTTTGTGCTAAATCCGTCAAATTCAGCCCTTAAAAAATCAGCCCTTGATCTGTATGTAGCTGGCGTGGGCGATGAGCTTTTGATGATTGAGATGCGCTCGCTCCCTCAAATCGTAGATGGCGTCCAAAGCATGAACGAACTACCAGAGGATTTGACAGCCCAGGCGATAAATTTCGCTGCTAAGGCTATCGAAGAGGGCTCGCGCAAATACGAGGAAGCGTTTTTAGCGCTTAAAAAACCAGACGCAAATTTAGAGTATAAACCAGAAATCGAAGATGAAAATATCGCCAAATACATCGATGAAAACTACAAAGACGCTGTAAAAGAGGCGATTAATCAAATGGCAAAAAGCGAGCGCGCAACCGAGCTAAATAAAATCGTAGATAAAATTTTAACCGATGAAATCGCGGTGCAAAACGAGTGGCAAAAAGAAGTAGTAACAAATGTCATTGGCAAATACAAACGCCAAATCATACGCACTCAAATCATCGAAGAGCGTCGCAGAGCCGATGGACGCGCGCTAAATGAGGTGCGCCCAATTTCAATCGAAACAAACATTTTGCCACGCGCGCACGGCTCATGCCTCTTTACCCGTGGTCAAACACAGGCTTTGGTGGTGGCAACTCTGGGTGGGGATAGCGACGCTCAGCTTAGCGATAGCCTAACTAGCCCAGAGCCGATAGCTGAGAAATTTATGTTTAATTACAATTTCCCTGGATTTTGCGTAGGCGAAGCAAGCCCGCTAAAAAGCCCAGGTCGCAGGGAGCTAGGACACGGAAATTTAGCCAAAAGAGCGATTTTTCCAAGCATTGATATAAACTCTCCTCAATCAATGCGCGTAGTAAGCGAAATTTTAGAGAGCAACGGATCTAGTTCAATGGCATCAGTATGCGGTGGCGCACTATCGCTTCGCGCAGCTGGTGTAAAAACCATAAAACTAGTCGCAGGGGTAGCTATGGGATTAATCTTTGAGGGCGAAAAACACGCGATTTTGACTGACATTATGGGCTTAGAAGATCACGACGGGGATATGGATTTCAAAGTCGCTGGTAGCAACGACGGAATCACTGCGCTTCAAATGGATATCAAGCTTGGCGGAATTAGTCTAGAAGTGCTAAAAGAGGCGCTAGCGCAGGCCAAAGAGGGCAGGGCGCATATATTAAATTTAATGGAGGAAGCAAACGCAAATATCGTAATCAACGAAGCCGTGCTTCCAAAACTTGAAATTTTCAGCGTAGATCCTAGCAAAATCGTCGATATCATCGGTCAAGGTGGAAAAACGATTAAGGAAATCACCGAAAAATTCGGCGTTAGCATTGATTTAGATC
The DNA here is from genome assembly GCF_027736965.1 of Campylobacter sp. JMF_11 EL3. Lineage (NCBI taxonomy): Bacteria > Pseudomonadati > Campylobacterota > Epsilonproteobacteria > Campylobacterales > Campylobacteraceae > Campylobacter > Campylobacter sp. JMF_11 EL3. The sequence continues at coordinate 202,350 of NZ_JAOVTJ010000002.1, read as the reverse complement.
GCGAAAAAGGTGAGGTTAAAATCCAAGGCGCGAACAAAGACGGCGTCGATGGCGCAAAAGAGAGAATTCTCTCTATCGTTTCAAATGCGAAAGATTTCCGCAAACCGCGTGGCGATAGAGGCGATAGGCACGAGCGCAAAGAGGTAAAATTTGAAATCGGCGAGGAATTTGACGGCGTAGTGCAAAGCTCACTAGATTTTGGCACATTTATTTCACTTCGTGACGGCGTAGATGGGCTTTTAAGAGCGAAATTTATCACAACTCCATTTAAACCGGGCGATGTGGTTAGAGTGCGCGTAACAGAGCAAAAAGGCAGTAAAATTTCACTTGAATTAGTGTAAAAAGGAGGCAAAATGGAGCTTAAAAAACTTTTTTTCCCAATCGGTGGCGGCGAAGAGTTAGAGGGCAGAATTCGTGGTGCGTTGCTTGTGAATAAATTTTTTGGCACACACATGAATATCATGGCGTGCCAGCTAGATCCTAAGATGATTTATAATGTCCGTATGACGCTAAAAGGCGGAGTTTTAATGGACGAGTTTTTGGAGTCGGCAAACGAGGAGATGAAGGCTGAGCGCGATGAAATCGGCGCAGTTTTCGAGGCAGAGTGCAAAAAAATCGGTCTTGATATGCACGAAGATGAGAGAGTGGGAAATAGCGCTTGCTTGCGCCATTTGGTAGGAATTCGCTCTGAGCTAGTTGAAAAGCACTCTAAATACTGCGATCTTGTCGTGGTCTCAGTGCCACCAACAGGCACGATTACAGGCACTTTCGAGGCGGCTGTCTCAAAAAGTGGCAAGCCTTGTATCGTAATTCCAAGAGAGCTAAAAAGCTTCAAAGCTGATAAAATTTTGGTCTCTCTTACAGGCACGGCTGCAAGTGCCAGAGCGCTCGATCACTCGTTAGACTTGCTCAAAAAAGCGCAAAATGTCACAATCATCACAGCCAATCACTATCTCCAAGATAGCGCAGATGAGACTAAGCGCAGAATCACCGAGTATCTAGCACTGCACGATGTGAAAGTCGATAAATTCGAGCTTTTAAACATTGACGGCAAAATTCCAGGACAGGTTTTGATAGACTATGCAAACAATGGCGGATACGATTTAATCGTCGCTGGACTTCACTCAAACACTGGAATTAAGGAAATTCTGCTTTCAGGAACGAGCAAATTTTTCTTGCAAAATACGCAAATTCCTGTTTTAATGTAAATTTTATATGGGATTTTCCCATATAAAATCCTAAATTTAAAATGAAAAATAAATTTGTCTATATTTTGGCATTTTCGCATTTGTGCTGTGATATAAATCAAGGCGCACTCGTGGCGATTTTGCCGTTTTTAATCGCCAGCTATCACTATGATTACGCAACCGCGGCTAGCCTAGTCATGGTCTCAAATATCGTTGGCTCGCTAATCCAGCCCGTTTTTGGCTCACTAGCTGATAAGAAAAACACACCTTACATTATCCCGCTAGGTCTTATTTTAGCAGGTGGCGGTATCGCGCTAAGTGGCGTTGCGCCCTCGTTTGCCGTGCTTTGCGCGGTCGTGATGATCACAGGAATTGGCGTGGCGATGTTTCACCCACAAGCCGCAAGAGCCATAAATAAATGCTCTAATCCGCACAACAAAGCCCAAAATATCGGCATTTTCTCATTTGGTGGGATTTTGGGATTTTCTTTGGGACCGCTTTTCATGACAGCGATTATTAGTGCGTTTGGGCTAAAAGGGACACTAATTTTTATAATTCCACAAATTTGCGTTAGTATTGTGTATAGATTTTTTTACGCCGAATTTAAAAGACTTGGCGAAATTACACCCAAAACAGCCACAAACACCCAAACTAACGGCGTCGATGACTGGGGCGGATTTTATAAACTCATGGCGTTAATCTGTGGGCGTTCTATCATTTTTCACGGATTTAATACATTTTTGGCGCTTTATTTTATCTACGAATTTGACCAAAGCAAGGCTTATGCAAACACGCTATTAAGCGCATATATCGGCGTGAGCGCGATTTTTACCCTTCTTGGTGGCAGGTTTGCCGATAAATTCGGCTTCACAAAGATGATAAAAATCTCATTTCTTTGCCTTTTGCCGATTATGATAATGCTAGCAACCGCGCAAAATTTGGGCTTTGCCGTGGTTTTATTAGCACCGCTTGGCATTTTTCTAGCTCTTTCTTATAGCCCGATTATCGCACTTGGGCAGGGCTATTTGCCAAACCGCGTTGGGCTTGCTTCTGGCGTTACATTTGGGCTGACTGTTAGTATTGGTGGGATTTTTGCGCCGATTTTGGGGCTGATTGCCGATAAATTTGGGCTAGGATATGTTTTATACACGCTTTGCGTGGTTTGCGTTTTGCCACTTTGTATGGCGTTTTTCTTGCCAAATTTAGAAAAAAAGCAAGGCTTATGAAATATTTTTGGCGTTATAGCTCGCCGCTTGGTGAAATTTTTATGCAAAGCGATGGAGCAAATTTAACAGCACTTAAATTTGGCAAATTTAGCGATTTTGGCGCAGAATTTAGGGAGCAAAATTTGCAAATTTTTGGGGATACTTGCGCTTGGTTGGACATTTATTTTAGTGGAAATTTGCCAAATTTCACGCCTAAAATTTCACTAATTGGCAGCGAATTTCAGCTTGAAATTTGGCGCATTTTAATGCAAATTCCTTTTGGCGCAACTATGACTTATGGCGAAATTGCGTGCAAAATCGCACTAAAAAGACAAATCCCAAAAATGTCCGCCAGAGCCGTAGGTAGAGCAGTGGGAGCAAATCCAATTGCGATAATTATCCCTTGCCACCGAGTTATCGGCAAGGGAGGCAAACTCACAGGCTACGCATACGGGCTGGATAAAAAAGAGTTTTTGCTAAATTTAGAAAATGCGAAATTTAGGGCTTAATTTAATCCGCTTTTTGGATTAAAACTCTCTCGCATTTTATGATTTCATCAAAACCGCTTTCGAATTTACCGAGATTTATGACGCCTTCGTAGTATGGCTGAGGTTTGTAGTAAAGCACCAGATTCCCCCACGGCGAGAAATAGCCTAAATCTCCGACTTTGCCGTCCGAGCTGGGATCGCCGGCAAAATTTAGTCGCACAGGCAAATCCGCGATTTTTTCTCGCCCTGCGTAATCTTTCAAATTTAACTCTAATGGCAAATTTTCATAAAAACTCTTTGCCGCGCTAGTATCGCTCAAAACAGCCACCGCACGGACATTTTCACAGTTAAATTTTACTCTCATCTCGCCTCCAAATGCAAAAATTATACTCAAACACAAAAAAATCAGTTTTTTCATAATTTTCCTTTAAAATTTTTGCCTAATTCTGCAAATTTTATTTTACCAAAATTTCGTTAGCATTTAGCCATGCTCTTATATCATCGCCGAGAGTCGCACCACCTGAATAATGCACCGATAGTGCATTGCCGATAGGCGAATTTGGCGCAAGTTTGGCGATTGCCGTGACACTAGCCCCCATTCTGCCCCCACCATGCGAAGCAAACGGAATTATCATTTTGCCGTTAAAATCATAACTTTGTAGTAGCGTTGCAATGGGCATTGGGATACTCGCCCACCAGTTTGGATAGCCTAGTAGTATCGTATCATACTGCTCGAAATTTTTGATTTGGGAGTCTATTTTTGGTCTTGCATTTTTGTGTTGATCGCTTTGAGCCTGCATTAAACAAGTATTGTAATCATCAGAATACGGCGTTTCTAGGCGAATTTCAAAAATATCTGCACCCGTGATTTTGCGAATTTCTCTGGCTATGCCACGCGTATTTCCACCCCACGAATAAAATACGATTAGGATTTTTTCGTGTTTGCTTTGGATAAAACTTTCGTTTTTGGCTTCGATTTTGCCTAAATTTGGCGAATTTTCGGCATTTCTTGCAAGGCGAATTCCAAGATTGTGATTTTTATAATTTGACTGAGCCGCTGCTCTGTAAGCACTGCGTAAATTTTTACCAAAGTCGTTCCAGCCACCGCCCCTATAAACATGCCTTGTGCCGACACTTGCCCCTGTGGGATTTAGCGCGTTCCCACTCTCGTAAGCGCCGTAAAAATCCCAGCACCATTCATTTACATTGCCGTGTATGTCAAAAAGCCCAAAGCCGTTTGGTGCGAAGCTACCCACTTCTATCGTGCGATAGCGTGGGCTTGTGGGTTTTGCTTTTAGTTTGCTGTTGTCAAAATAATTTTCTTCGATTTCATAAGGGTAGTTTGAGTAAAAATTTGCCTCATTTCCGCTTGGCGGGATCTCTGAGCTAAATGGCGTTGAAGTTCCTGCTCTGGCTGCATATTCCCACTCGGCTTCGCTTGGCAATCTGTATCCGTTCGCACCCCTATCCCAAATGACCGAATCTGGCGTGATTTCATAGGCTGGGTTTAGCCCTTCGCTAAGGCTTTTTAGGTTGGCAAACATTACCGCATCTAGCCACGAAACATTTTCCACAGGCAAATTAACGCCCTTGTTTTCGCTTGGATTAACGCCTGTGATGCGTTCGTATTCGCCCTGCGTGATTTCGTGAGTGCCGATATAAAAATCACTCACGCCCACTTCATGCGCCATCTCATCATCGCTTCGCCAGTTTTCGCTTTTCTCGCTTCCCATGATGAAATTTCCGCCCTTAATCAAAACGAAATTTTTATCTAAATTTGTGGAATTTTTCTGCGTATCGCTTAAAATTTGCTTTGATTTTTCATCTAAGGCTTTTAGTTTTTCTAAATTTTCATTTTCGTTTGAAACGCTCGCTGTGGCGGTATTTTCGATGATATTGCCCTTTTTTGAGCCAGTAAAATTATAAATCAGCCCGCCAAAAATAAAAATCGCCAAAAGCGCGAAAATAGGCATAAATTTTTTCATTTTGCTTCCTTTAAATTTTTGATAAATTTTGCTAGTAAAAATCCGATAAACGCCCACGAAAAGAGCATTGTAGCACCGCTTAGCATACTTTGGTAAAGCGGAATTTTAAAATCCAAAAATGCAAATTGCACTTTGGCTAGCATGTAATCAATCATGCCAGTATCTAAAAATAGCCAAAATCCATAAAGCGAAATTAGCCACGAACCGATGATTAAGGCATTTGCGAAAGTGCTTGGTTTTAGTTTTTTGGCTAAATTTAGCGCGTGAAAACCGATATGAAGTCCTGCGAATACAAAAAACCAGTGCGTAGCACACAGATGAAGCACTCTGGCAAATGAAATTTTCATAAATCCACTCGCAAAAGGCAGGGCATATTTACTCATCGCCAAACCCGATATTATGGAGATTGTAAAAGAAATTACAAGGGCTAAATTTATGAAATTTTGAGCCAAATTTGATGAATTTTTTAAAATTTTGAGCTTATACCACCACGAGTTTAAAATTTGGTGGATTAAAACCACAAAAAGAGCAAAAACGCCGATATATTCGTGCGCTCTTTGCTCGGTAGATTGCGAACTCATAAGCAAAATTAACAAAAACGCCAGGAAAATATCAACTAACTGCTTTTTGCTTTTTTTACTCATTTTTTGCCTTGCAAAACCCCTTAATCAGGCAGTTTCCAGCTGTTTAGCATTTCTACTGTTTTTGGGTCTAAATGGTTGAAATCATTAAATAGCGATGTTTGCTCGTCCATATTAGCGATTGTTTGCATATCGTTTGTGCTAAGTTCGAAGTCAAAAACGCTGAAATTTTCAACCATACGCTCTTTGCGAGTAGTTTTTGGGATAACGATAATGTCGTTTTGGATAAGGTAACGCAAAATGGTCTGGGCTACGCTTTTGCCGTATTTTTCGCCGATTTTTTTGAGAATTGGGTTGTTAAACATATCGTTTCGTCCCTCGCCAAAACTAGCCCAGCTTTGCACCGCAATGCCATATTTTTTGGCGATTTCGCGGTCAAATTTACGCTGATGAAACGGATTTAACTCGATTTGATTAACAGCCGGTTTAATTTCGTTATTTATGGCGAAATCCACTAAGCGATCGGGATAAAAATTGCTAACGCCGATTGATTTTATGCGTCCTTCGTTTTTTAGCCTACTCATCGCGCGCCACGCTCCGTAAATGTCGTTATATGGCTGGTGGAGCAAAAGCAAATCAAGATAATCTAAGCCCAGCTTTTTCATACTAGCTTCAAAACTGCGTAAAACGCCACTTTCTGTCGCGTTGCTAACCCAAATTTTGGTTGTGATAAAAAACTCTTCCCGCTTAATCCCGCCTTTAATAGCCGAATTTACCGCCGCACCCACGCCAAGCTCATTTTGATATGCCTGAGCCGTGTCGATAGAGCGGTATCCTACGCTAATGGCGTCTTCAACGCACCTTTGGGTGTCGTTTTGTGGGATTTGATACACGCCGTATCCTAAAATAGGCATTTTGTTGCCGTCATTTAAAGTGATAAATTTCATAGCTTCTCCTTTTAAATTTTGCGAATTTGCGTTTAAATTTAGCGCACCGCCAAGCAGTGCCACGCTACCCAAGATTGCAGAATTTTTTAAAAATTCTCGCCTTTGCATAAAAATCCTTTTTGGCAAATTTGATTAAATTTTAGCAAATTTGAGAGTAAAATTCATAGAACAATACTCCAAATTCCTTGCCTAATCCTGCAAATTTTATTTTCGCTCGATTCGCTCTGGACCGCCTTTGTTGATAGCGCCTACCACTTTGTGTGGGACATACAGCTCTTCAAGGTATTTGATCTCACTCTCATCAAGGCTGATTTCAAGGGCTTTTGCCCAGTCATCTAAATGCTCTGTTTTAATTGCGCCAAGAACTGGGCTATCCACGCCCTTAGCAAAGTGCCAAGACAAAGCGATTTGCGCCATATTTACGCCACGATTTTTCGCTATTTCATCAATCCTAGCGATGATTTTAAGGTCGCTTTCTTTAAATTCGTCGTATTTTACGCGTAAGACTTTATCTTCATTTACTCGCTTTGAATACCCGTCCCACGAAGTGTGAGCTAGATGACCGCCAGCTAGCGGGCTATACGGCGCGATACTTGTGCCAAACTGCCTACACACGGGGATCAAATCCCGCTCATCTTCCCTATAAATCAGGCTATAATGGTTTTGCATAACGCTAAATTTGGTTAAATTTTCACGCTCGGCGCATAGTTGCATGTTAAAAAACTGATAGCCATACATCGCACTAGCCCCTAGCGCACGGACTTTTCCGGCTTGAACTAGCTCATGAAGTGCACTCATAGTCTCAAAAATTTCGTGGTCGTAGTCGAAACGGTGTATCATATACACATCGACATAGTCCGTGTTTAGGCGTTTTAGTGAGCCTTCTATTTCACGCATGATTGCCGTTTTGCTTAGTTTGCCTTCGTTGAAAAATACCTTAGTTTCGATGACGACATCTTCTCTTTTGACGCCTAAATTTCGAAGCGCCTTGCCTAGATAAATCTCAGAATCGCCGTTGGTATAGACATTTGCAGTATCAAAATAATTTATACCAAGCTCTAACGCCCTTGCGACGACCTTTTCGCAGGTTTTCTCATCTGCCTCAGTCCAAGTAAGAAAGTTTGGATTTGGTCTGCCAAAACCCATACAACCAAGGCAAATTTGCGAAATTTTAATGTCAGTTTGCCCTAAATTTGTGTATTTCATAATCTCTCCTTTTAATATCTGTTTATAAAATCTTTGATTTCGATAAACGAGCTCTCGCTCTCCCAAAGCTCTGGCATCACAAGCGCGAAATCGTGTGGCATACCGCTATACACGCTCAGGCTAAACTCGCCGTTAGCTTTGGCTAGTCTGCGCGCTAGTTCGACGCCGTCATCGGCTAATAGCTCGTATGCGCCCACTTGGATTAGCATTGGCGGCAGGTCGCTCAAATCGGCGTATAATGGCGAAAGGCGTGGATCTTTTAAATCGAAATTTTTAGCATAGCTTGGCGGAGCGATGATTTCTTTGTAGAGAAATTTGTTTTTTTCGCCCAAAACAGCGTCTTTTTTGGCGTTGTCTTTTTTGGAAGCCAAAGCCATACTCATATCCGTCCATGGCGAGATTAGCACCATAAGGCGGGGTTGAGCGACATTTTTTTCTTTTAGATATAGGCTTAATGCAAGGGCTAAATTTCCCCCGGCACTATCGCCGATGATTGCGATATTTTCGGGATTTACGCCGTTAGCGAGCAGATATTCATACGCGCTAAACGCATCTTCAAGCGCGGCAGGGTATGTAAATTTAGGCGCAAGGCGGTAATTTAGCATATAAATTTCCTTCGCGCCTGTAACCAAAGCGTGTTTTAGGGCGAAATTTCGGTATCTATCGTTTAGTCCGCCCACATAACCGCCACCGTGGAGTTGCAATATGGTTAAATTTGAGTTTGATTTCAAATTTGCTAATTTTTCGATTTTTAGCTCGCCACGCATAATCTCGCTGTGCTCCCAACCGCTAGGTGCGCTAAATGGCACAGGTTTTGGCGCGTTTTTATCAGGGTTAAAAAATTTATCCATTTGCGCTACCATATACTCTTGCTTCGCACTATTTTCGAATTTCAGCCCCGAATTTTGGGGAGTTGTCTCGTGTTTGGCGCACCCGGCTAGGCTTAGTGCCACAGCCATGCTCACACAAAAAAGCGAAAATTTATTTAAATTTTTCATATTTTTCCTTTCATTAAATTTTGCCTAATTCTGCAAATTTTATTTTAATTTTTCATATTTTTTACTTAAATTCAGACCCAAAATTCCCCAAACAAACGAAATTATTGCGCCCAAAATCAAAACTCCACTCACGCCAAATTTAGCTAGTGCTATGCCCTCGACCTGCGATGAGAGCGCGTCTCCGCCACGATAAACGACCGTGTCAAGGAAGTTTTTGACCTTGTATTTACTCTCGCTATCAAGCGGGACAAAAAGCATTTCGCGAGCCGGTTTCACAAGGGCGTATTCGCCGACCCTACGCAGACTCATCACAAACGCAATGCCCCAGAATGCTGGGTGCGTGAAATTTAGCATAATAAATCCGAGCGCAATCACAAATCCAAGCAGAGCCAAAAGCCACTTTATGCCAAAAAATTTAGCGATTTTTGCCGTTAGGAAAATTTGTATAAAAAAACTAGCGCTTTGCACGATAAGATCGATGTTTGCAAAGGCTGCGGCTCTGGCTTCGCGCGTCTCAAAAACCGCGCGCACAATCCTAGCTTGTTCCATGTATAAAAATGTGCTAACACTTGTAAGCAACAAAACAAAGCCTACAAAAGATAGCAAATAGGGCGATTTTAAGATGATTTTAAAGCCATCAAGCGGATTTTTGCTAGGTAGTGGAGTGCTGAATTTTTGAGTGAAATTTGCTTTTTCGCTCTCGTTTTGGAGCAAATTTAGCCCCTCTTTTATGATTAAATTTTTCAAAATCAAGGCAAAAAGTAGCAAAAACGCCGACAAAAATATGAAATTCCCAGTCTCCACTCCACGCAAAAAGCTAACCAAACCAGCCCCCGCAATCCCGCCCAAACTCGCTCCTGCGCTGATTATGCCAAACATTGATTTGCTAGTTTCTTTGCTAAAAACATCAGCCAAAACGCTCCAAGCCGAGCTTATGACAAAGAGATTAAAAACGCTCACCCAAATGTAAAAAACCCTGCAAAGTGTGGCAAACGCGGGGCTTTGGGCGTCAATAAATCTCATAGCCACGAAAAATCCTAGCAAATTTAGGGCAAAAAAGATAAAAATGGCGTCGGTGTAGAGTTTGCGCTTGATAGCTCCGCTTAGCCACATAGCTAAAATAGAGCAAACAATCGTGGCGACAAAAGTGCCTAAAAATAGCCATTTTAGCTCGTCGCTTCCGCCATGAATCCCAAGCGCATCGCGAATCGGGCGCAAAAGCGCATACGAGCAAAAAAGCGAAAAAATAAAAAACGCACTGTAAAGCAAAAGCTTGAATTCTTCGTGCTTTATCTCAAAAATCGAGTAAAATTTCTCTTTAAATTTCATTTTTATATTTTGCCTAATTGTGCAAATTTTGGCATTATAAACGCGCCAAAACTGCGCTAAATTTCAATAAATTTACCCAAAAATCTTTTGCAAATGCGCCTTGTAATCGCTCACATATTTTTCAACTTGCGGATTTTTTATGACATCGTTGCACATAAATGTAGGAAAGCCCGTCATTCCCACAAATTCCATTGTTTTGTGCAGGTGCATATACACAGCCTCCACACCCACTCCGCCGAAAAATTCGTCCTTATCCTCAAACGCGTCAAGCGGGGCGTTCCATGTCACGCTAAACATATACTTTTTGTCTGTGAGTTTGCCACCCTTGCCGTAGTCTTTGGTAGGATTAGTGCGGTGTCTGCCGTCGTTTCCGCCCGTTTTCATAGTGATTTCCATAAATACTTCATCGATATATTTTTTCACAATCCATGGCTCGCCCATCCACCACGCAGGTATTTGCCAAATCACACAATCGCTTTCTAAAATTTTATCGCACTCGACTTTTTGCTCATATCCATTGTCGATTTTTTTGATTTCTACGCTTTTGCCTAGGCTTTCAAGCGTCTGTTTTGCTGTCTCGCACAAAAGCTTACTAAGCTCACCTTTGCTTCCCCAAAATTCCTTTGAGCCGTCGATAATGTAAAATTTTTGCATTTTTTCTCCTTGATTTTCTTCTGAAATTTTTAAATTTGCAAATTTTGGATTTAAATTTGCCGAATTTTGCTGAGCGTTTAAATTTAACACACCGCCAAAAGCCATAGCACTTCCCAGCACAGCGGAATTTTTAATAAAATCTCTGCGTTTCATTTTTTTTCTTTTAAATTTTAAATTTCACACGCCCTTACCGTCAAGATAAAATTTTTTCCCTGCGACATAATGGAGTGTTTTTAGCTCATCGCCCACTTCATCAAAATGCCAGTGGCTGCCGTCAAAAATCCTATCGTCGCCATAAGCTGCCACAACCTGTCCGATAAAAAGATCATACGCCTGCTCGTTGTGAGACTCTGGGATAACCTTGCAAATAATCCACGCAGCGCAACCTGCGACTAGCGGGACTTTAAAATCGCCTTGATAAAACAGCTCCACGCCATCCATTTTATGTGGATTGTCGAAGCGAGAATTGTTTTCATCACCCAAATTTAAAAGCAGATCTTTTTGCGTAAAAACCGGGATTTGCACAGCAAAATATCCGCTTTTTTCGATTAAGGTGCGTGTAAATGAGCCGTTGTGCGGCACTATCGTAACTTTGTCGTAATCAAGCGGACACGCCCAAGTAACCGCCATAGCGTTTTTTACGCCCTCAAATTCAGCCGAGACTATCGTCGTAGCACCGTGGTTTAAAATGTGGTAAGATTTTTGAATATCGACATTAATTATTGCCATTTTTTGCTCCTTATTTTAGCTTTTTATACTGCTCGTCGCTTACTGGTTCTAGCCACTCGTTGCTAGTTTCCACGCCCTCGACTTCTACGGCGATATGTGCAAACCAGCTATCCTTTGCCGCGCCGTGCCAGTGTTTGACGCCAGCTGGTATATTTATGACATCTCCTGCTTTCATCTCCACGGCTTCCTTGCCCCATTCTTGGTAGTATCCGCGACCTGCTGTGGCGATTAGGATTTGACCGCCACCGCTTTTGGCGTGGTGAATATGCCAGTTGTTGCGACAGCTCGGCTCGAAGACCACATTATACATTTTGACTTGTTCGGTTGAGACGGCGTTTAGGTAGCTGTTTCCGCTGAAATACTTCGCATACGCGCTGTTTAGTTCGCCCACGCCAAATGGGCTAATTTTGGCGAATTCGTCCTTGCTCATGGCGCTAGGATCGCCAAATTTAGCCGAATTTGAAATTTTTAAAATTTCATTTATTTGCGCATCGCTAACGCCGTTTAGTTTAGCGATTTTTATGTGAGCGTCCCTTTGTGGCTCGGTGCCACTCATCGCCGCTAATGCTGCAACCGTGATGATCTCGCGCTCCTTCCACGAAAAAATTTCGCTCGCAAAAATATCGCCAAATAAATGCGCCTTCAAATAATAATCCACATCTGCGCTAAGTGCGCTTAAATCGACTTTTGAGCCCACTAAATCGGTTTGTGTTTTAGAGCCAATTTCTAGGCTATTTAAATTTTTCTCTATGATTTTATTTTCCGTGCCTTGCGTGGTTTTTGCGCCAGATTTTTCGCGCTCTTTAAGCGAAACGCTTAAAACACCAAGTCCATTTAGGGCTTTTGGAAAGCCACAATACGCATAAAGTTGCGCCATTGTATCCTTGATTTCGGCTACGCTCATGCCATTATCAAGGGCAAAATTTACGGCGTTTTTTAACTCGGTCAAATTCGAACTAGCCAAAAACGCTGAAATTTTGGTTAAATTTAGCTCTTTTTGGTTTAAATTTTTGATTTCGTTTTGTGAAATCTGCATATTTCCTCCCGTTTCATTTGCCATACAAACCCCGCAAAATAGCGAAGTTAGAGCTAGTGTTAAGATTGATTTTTTAAAAAACATACTCTCTCCTTTAAAATTTTTCAAGATTTGCGATTTTTTTCATATCATCATCGCTTAAATTAAAATCAAAAATGCTGATATTTTCGATCATACGGGACTTTGTCGCAGTTTTTGGGATAGTGATGATATTTCTTTGGATTTGCCAACGCAAAATCACCTGCGCCGCGGTTTTGCCGTATTTCTCGCCGATTTTTTGAAGCGTTTCATTTTTCAAAATTTTAGAACTACCTGAGCCAAAAGGCGAATAGGCCTGAGTGGCGACACCAAGCTTATCAAGCCCGTTTTGCGCACGAATTTGCTGTTTGAAAGGGTGAAGCTCGATTTGATTAAGCACAGGTTTTATGCTAAATTCATCGCAAAGCTCTCGCACTAAATCCACGCTAAAATTGCTAACGCCGATTGATTTTACCAATCCTTGCTCCACTAGCTCACAAAACCCAGCCCAAATGCCCTTAATATCGCCATAAGGAGCGTGGATTAGATATAAATCGATATAATCAAATTTAAGCGCATCTAGGCTTTCATAAACTGCCCTTTTTGCACCCTCTTTGCCCACATTTGCGCCCCATTGAAGCTTTGAAGTTACGAAAATTTCATATCGTTTTATGCCACTATTTCGCACAGCTTCGCCTACGATATCTTCGTTGCGATAATACTGCGCCGAGTCAATGTGGCGATAGCCCACTTCTAGGGCATTTTCTATGGCTCTAAGCCCGTCTTTGCCACGAATATCCCAAGTGCCATAGCCCAAAATTGGGATTTTCACGCCGTTGTTTAACTCATAATTTGGAACTAAATTTTGCATTTTTGCCCCCTTGTTTGCAAAAAGCGAATTTGCGCTCACAATCACGCCTGCGCCAAAAATTACAGAATTTTTCAAAAAACTTCGTCTTTGCATAAAATTTCCTTGAAAATTTTAAAATTTCGCAGAAATTTTACCAAATTTGGGGTGGAATTTGGTAGAACAATCCTCCAAATCCCTTGCCTAATCCTGCAAATTTTTGTCTAATTCTTTGATTTTTTCGATTGCAAGAAGTGCGCCAGTTTTGGCTGTTTGCGAGAGCGCGGAGGAAAATTCGCCCAAATTTAGCAAATCAACCTTAATGCCTAAAAATAGTATTTTTGGGATAAATTCGCGCAGGTATTTGATCCACACGCACGCTGGGATATTGTGCGCGCTGTAAAAATAACTCACATCATCGCTTAAATCCACGAATTCGCACTCAAATTTGGCGTTTTCGTCCATTATCACGCCGATTGCATCGACAGCGACTAAGATTTCTGGCGCGTAAGCTCTGATTTTGGAAAATTCATTTTCTGGCATGTCCCCGCCAAAAAACACCTCCCAGTCAGGAAGCTCACGCATGGCGATTTTACCGACTTCTATGCCAACGCCGTCATCGCCACGAAGCTCGTTTCCTACGCACAAAATCGCTTTTTTCATCTAAAAACTTTCCTAAGCGTTAAATAACCCTCATCTAAATTCTTTAAAAATTCACCCAAAGCCGAATTTTTAAGGCTTTGCAAAAGTTTTATGGCGTGTTCTGGGAAAATTTCGATTTCATTTATCGTAGCGATATTTCCTAGCTTAAATTTCGCGTATTCATCGCCCGCGCTTAGTATCTCTTCCCACTCATTTTCGCTAAATTCGCAAATCTTCTCACTAAAATCAATCGTGCCAACCCCATGCCCAAGGCTCGTAAAAATGGTGATATCCCTAAATTTCGGCGCACGCTCCGGCTCATCTACATGGCGTTTTGTCAGCTTCCAAACCTCTATCATAATCCTGCCTTAAATTTGAAATTTTGCGAAATTATACAGATAAATTCTTAATTATTAAAATTTAAAAAAATCCAAAATTTTGCCCTTTATTTGCTATAAAAGTAGTATAATCTTTCACTTAAAAGCAAAAGGCTTTTAGGACAAATTTTAAGGAGGGCGGTATGAAGGTTGTAAGTATTGTTGTAGTAGATGGCAGTGTCGTAAATGAATCTGATTTGATTACAAGTATTGCGTCGTATGATGATTTTAGCGCGATTAGCGCAGAGCTTCGAAAAGCCCTGAAAAAAAATTATATTAACAAGTCGCAATATACGAAAATTTACAAAAAAATCACCGCGCAAACTGGGTTTTCGCGCGCGAAATTTGACTATACTCCATACGCGAAAGATATCGAGGAGCTGGTAGGAAAAGGATACACGGTCAAAGCGATTTTAGCCCATATCGGCGAGAAGGACGCGGAGTTTAAAAAATCTGTGAGCGCTTCGGGGCTAACGCACTTCATAGCTACGAATTGTAAGGACGAAAAAAACAAAATTCGCGCAATCGCAAAGAGCAAAAACGAGCTTTTGCAAGCGTATAAATTTGAGCTTAAAAAGCTCCATTTTAAGGGCATTTCAGACAAAGATATTTTGCGAGTAATGAGGGAAAAATACCCTGAGGATTTCACCAAAATCACAGAGGCGCAAATCCATGAGTTTATCGAAGCTAACGCCAAACTCGATATGGGGCGCAAAATTTCGCTTCTTAAAAAACCAAGCCTGTATGATGAGCATTTCGACGAGATTATGAGCTTGTATAAAAGTGGCATGAGGGTCTATGATATATGGAAAACACTAAGGCAAAAATACCCAAAACTAGCCAAACTTCAAGCCCCAAGCCTGTATCATTTCATCGGAAATAACGCACTTGGCAAGGCAAAATATATGCAAGAAGGATAGGCTTGGGCGAGCCTAGAATTTGCGTGATTTTGTGCGGTGGCAAAAGCTCTCGTTTTGGCAGAGATAAGGCAGTAGAGCCATTTTCGGGCGAGCCTAGCATGACACATTTTTGTTTCAAAAGGTATTCGCGCATTTTTTCGCAGGTTTTTGTCTGCGCAAAATCGCAAAAATTTAGCCCCGCACTTCCTTTGATAAAAGATGATTTTAAGGATTTTTCGCCTATGGGCGCGCTGTATTCGGCGCTTAGGGGATTTGCTGGGGAAAGGGTTTTCATCGTGCCTGCTGATACGCCATTTGTGAGCGAAGAGGCAATCCGCGCGCTTTGGGAGAGCAGGGCTGAGATTTCGCTTGCAAGTGATGGCGAAAAAACGCATAATTTATGCGGATTTTTTAGTGGGGATTTGGCGGAGCGTGCGCTGGAATTTTACCACGCGAAAAACCATAAAATCGGCGAATTTATTACTTCTTGCGATAGTGAAATTTTAAAATTTAAAGACAAAGCGCAGTTTTTAAATATCAATTACGAAAGCGATTTAGAAAAAGTTGAAAACTAAAATTTTATTTTTGGCGCTATTTAGCGTTTTGTGCGCAGATGATGGCGAAATTTTGGCGAAAGCTAGGGATTTTGAGGCAAAGGGCGATTATAAAAACGCTATGATTTATTATAAAAAATTAGCCCTTGCAAACACTGGCGCGCAAAATTCAAGCGGAATTTCAAAGCCAAATTTATCGTCAAATTCTAGCAAAAATTCGGCGCGGTATCCAAAAAAGCAAAATTTAAAGCAAAATTTAGCGAATTTAGACTTGAATTCTACGCCAAAACCAAGCAAAAATCAAAATTTTAGCGAATTTTTGGGTATTAAATATTACGAGCCAATTTATGCTCTCTTTACTCACGATCACCATAAAAAAGAGGGTCGTAGCCCCAATGAAGCGCACTTTGCGTTTAGTTTTGAACGGCCTATAAGCTATGATTATTTTGGCTTTGGCGAGAAAATTTCTTTTGCTTATACGCAAAATTCGTGGTGGCAAATCACTGCTGATAGCGCGCCATTTAGGGAAAATAACTACAAGCCAGAGCTTTTTATGAGTCTGACGCCAGATTTTGCCGACGAGCTAAAACTTGGCGTTTTGCACGAATCAAACGGCAAGGACGGGGCGGATTCACGCTCGATAAATCATCTTTATGCGCAAAGTTCGTGGAGGTTTGGGGGCTTTGAAATCACGCCAAGACTTTGGTATGCTTTCGGGCTAGATCAGCGCAACAAGGACATTAGCGAGTATATGGGCTATGGGGATTTGCGCGCTTCGTATAGCTTCGGGCGACACAAAGTCATGGCCAAATGGCGCAACAATCTGCGCTTAAACTCGCAAAATCGCGGTGCAATCGAGCTTGATTTTATATTTCCGCTATTTAACAGTGGGCTTTATGGGTATTTTAGGTATTTTAGCGGATACGCTGAAAGCTTAGCTGATTATAAAAAAAGTGTCGATAAAATCGGCCTTGGTGTCTCGTTTGTGGAATTTTAAATTTCGCCAAATACTGACCTTGAATTTTGTATAATTTGCCATTGCAAGAAATGCGAAACAAAATTTGTGGCAATCTATGAGTTTAAAATTTAAATTTTGCAAATTTTCTGTCATTGCAAAGAAATGCGAAGCATTTCCGTAAAAATAAAACCAGCTAAATTTAGAAAAACGCAGTTTTTCTAAATTTAGCCACTTCTAAGGTTTTACAGGGGTGGGGGTTGGTAAGGGGGAGGGTAGCGTCTCCTAAAAAGCGCGCCCTCCCCCTTACAGAGAATTTCAAATTTCGCTTAAAATTTAAAAAAATCGTTCAATGCTAAATTTAGGTTAAATTTTGAATTTAAATTTTTCTGGATTGCTTCGAGCCTTTCGGCTCTCGCAATGACACGGAATTTGCATTTTGGTAATTTTCGCTCGTAGATTGCTTCGCTTTCTGCGAAAGCTCGCAATGACAGATTAAACAAATTTAAAAAAGCCCAAATTTCGAAAAGTCAAAATTTATAAAATTTTAGATAAAATCACAGGTTTAAATTTCAAAAAAGGATGTAAAATGGCAAAGGTTCAACCGGCAAATTTAATTTGGAAAAACGGCTCGCTAATCCCATGGGCTGAGGCTACCACTCACGTTTTAACTCACTCGCTTCACTATGGAAACGCAGTATTTGAGGGCGTAAGAGCCTACAAGACAGACAAAGGTTATGCGATTTTTCGCCTTGATGAGCACACAAAAAGACTTTTAGTTTCAGCCAAACTCTGCCTAATCAAAACCCCTTATAGCTTCGATGAGTTGCGTCAGGCGCAAATCGATGTCGTAGCCAAAAACGACTTCGATCAAACCGTCTATATCCGCCCGCTAATCTACCTAGGATACGGCTCTATGGGTGTTTCGCTAAAAGATGTCCCAGTCGATACAGTCGTAGCTGCGTGGCAATGGGGCGCGTATATGGGCGAGGAAGCCCTAAGAGCGGGCATTAAGGTCAAAATTTCATCTTGGGCGAAACCTGCTCAACACTCAATGATGGCAAAGGCAAAAGCGAGTGCGAATTATTTCAACTCACAAATGGCAAACTTCGAGGCTGTCGATGCTGGATACGATGAGGCGCTACTACTTGATCCACAAGGATTCGTCGCAGAAGGTCCGGGCGAGTGCTTGTTTATCGTAAAAGACGGCGCGCTAATCACTCCGCCAAACGATACTAGCTTGGAGTCAATCACTCAAAACTCAGTTATCCAAATCGCCGAGAGTTTGGGCATAAAAGTCCTTCGCCAACGCATTTCGCGCGATCAAGTCTATGCAGCCGATGAGGCGTTTTTCACAGGCACAGCCGCTGAGGTTACGCCGATTAGCAATATCGATGGACGCATTATCGGCAAGGGCGAAATGGGCGAGATCACAAGCAAATTGCAAAAAGCGTATTTTGCGGTCGTTACTGGCAAAGACCCTAAATTTGAGCACTGGCTCACATATATCAAGTAAGGATAATTATGCCGGCAGATTTAAATGATTATTTCAACAAAAATAAAAAAAATGGTGGCAACGAAAATGGTGGATTTAGCTTTAAGGGGCCAAATTTGCAGAATTTAGGCGGCTTTAAATTCGGCGGATTTTTCTACTTTTTAATCGCTATTATCGCGCTTTTTATCATTGCAAAACCATTTGCCACTATCCAATCAGGCGAGGTTGGCATTAAGTCAAATTTGGGTAAATACGATCCCACACCGCTGGGCGCTGGAATCCACTTTTTCGTGCCGTTTATCCAAGATATTTTTGTGATTGATACGCGCGTGAGAATCATCAACTACACTAGCAACGAGGATATGGCTACAAGCAGGGCAAGTGGCGGAAGTATCGGCGGAATCATCCGCAAAAATTCGCTCTCTGTTTTGGATTCTCGTAACCTGCCAGTTAGTGTTGATATTACTGTTCAATACAAACTAAACGAGAGCACCGCGCCTGCGACGATTGCGGAGTGGGGGCTTTTATGGGAGGATAAAATCATCGATCCTCGCGTCAAAGATGTCGTGCGTAGCGTCATAGGAAACTACCCAGCCGAGGAGCTTCCGACCAAACGCGAGGAAATCGCTAAGGCAATCGATCAAGGAATCCGCTCAAATATAGACGCTCTATCGAATTCTCCTGTGGAGCTAAGAGCGGTGCAACTTCGTGAGATTATACTTCCGCCAAAAATCAAAGAGCAAATCGAGCGCGTGCAAATCGCTAAACAAGAGGCAGAGCGCACCAAATACGAGGTCGAGCGCGCTAACCAAGAGGCTCTTAAAAAAGCAGCCCTTGCCAAAGGTAACGCTGATGCTGTAAAAATCGAAGCCCAAGGCAAGGCGGACGCCGTGAAAATCGAGGCTGACGCACAGGCGTATGCAAACACTGAAATCGCAAAAAGCCTAAATCAAAATTTGCTAAATTTAAAGCAAATCGAAACTCAGGCGAAATTCAACGAGGCTTTGCGTGAAAACAAAGACGCGCAGATTTTCCTAACCCCAGGCGGTGCGGTGCCAAATATCTGGGTCGATACCAAAAACAAACCGCAACAATCGGCGATTAGCGAATAATAAATTTTGCAATCCTTTCCTAGGATTGCAAAATTGCGTAAATTTATCAAAAACGGAGATTTTATGATTAAAGTTGATTGGCAAAAGGTCGCTGGCTTGCTTCCAGTTGTGGTGCAAGATTACAGCGATGGGGCTGTTTTGATGCTTGGCTATATGAACGAAGAGGCGCTATCTCTCTCGCTAGAAACGGGGCTAGCGCACTATTTTTCGCGCACGAAAAATCGCATTTGGAAAAAGGGCGAAACAAGCGGAAATGAGCAAATCATAAAATCTGCGTTTTTAGACTGCGATAATGATACGCTACTACTCAAAGTCGAGCAAAAGGGCGGTGTGGCGTGCCATACGGGAGAGAAGAGCTGTTTTTTTAATAAAGTAAAATTTGGCGAGAATTTGGCAAATTTGACGCAAAATTCGGAGCAAAATTCGCAAATTTTGGGTAATGAAAACACTGCGCCCAAAACTGCTTGCAAAATTTCGCCTTATGATATTTTAGATGAAATTTACCATGTTTGCCTAGATAGGAAATTTAACGCAGACCCTGCAAAATCCTATGTCGCAAGCCTGTATAAAAAGGGCGAAAATAGCTATCTCAAAAAAATCGCCGAGGAAGCGTGCGAGTTCGCGCTAGCTTGCAAGGATCTAACCCGCGCAAAATCTGCACCAGAGGCCGAACGGGCGCGTTTTGGCGAGCATAGAGCAGGCGAGCCAGAATACGATGCGATTTACGAGGGCGCGGATATTATTTTTCACATGCTTGTGGCTTTGGGGGATCATGGAATCCACCCTGAGACGATTTTGCGCGAGCTTGCACGCCGTGAGGGTATCAGCGGGATAGAGGAGAAAAATTCAAGGCAGGAAAAATAAAATCCTGCGAATTTGTTGTCATTATGGGCAAAGTGTTGTAATCTAAGGAAATTCGAATAAATTTTGAAAATTTTAAGCTATGGGCTTTTAAATTTCACACTCGTAAATTGTCATTGCGAGCAAGGTGTGCCCGCAATGACAAAACAGCGAAATTTGCTTAAAATCCTAAATTTTCGTTGATCAAAATCACTTCGTATTCACAGCCATACGGCGGATAGTAAAATATGCTAAATCCCCTGCACATGCGCTCTTTGCTCTTGCAGTCGTAGCATTTATCCCCGTTTGCGACACATGGGGTTTTTGATTTAAAGCGATTTGTATTTTTCACGGCGGCTATGTTTCTAGCCCTGCTCATCGCGCTATTAAAATCTGGCGCGATTTTGTTTTTGCCTACGATGAAATAGACCTTTTTGTGCCCGTAGCAAATCGCTGCTATGCGGTTGCCGGTGCCGTCGATGTTGATGATTTCGCCGTCTTCTGAAATACCATTGACAGACGAGATATAAACATCGGTCGTAAGGGCTTTTTTGCGCGTTTCATCGACGCTGAGATTTTTGTCAAGTAGCCAGTGCCAGTAGGTTTCGTTGTGTTCTCTGAGGCTCTCATACAGCCCCATTTCCTTGACGCTCATCGAACCGCCAAAGCCCACACTGACATCGTGGATATAGATATTTAGATACTCCACAGCCTTTTCTTTGCTCTCAAAAGCGCTGACCTTGTAACCTAATTTTTCCAAATTTTTGGTTATTTTGTCGAAATTCATACCTGCCCCCTGAAATAAAATTTTGGTATTTTATCAAAATTTGCAAAAATTTAATTTAAATTTTGTGCGTTAAATAAGTAAATTTAAAGCTAAATTTGGATAAATTTGCCATTTTTTGCAACTAACTGCGTGAAGAAGTGTTTTCAAAATCACCGCTATTTTGAAAACAGTTGGTTTGATACTTTCACCTGAAATTCGTTAAACCTAAGTGCAAGTTGCATTAAGCGGAATAAAATTTTAGGAGTGTAGGATGAAAGTTCGTCCTTCTGTTAAGAAGATGTGCGACAAATGTAAAGTCGTCAAACGCAAAGGTGTTGTCCATGTAATTTGTGACAATCCAAAACATAAACAAAGACAAGGATAAGTTATGGCTCGTATCGCAGGTGTTGATTTACCAAAGAAAAAAAGAATTGAGTATGGCCTAACTTATATCTATGGTATAGGTCTTTTCACTTCAAGAAAAATTCTTGATGCCACTGGCATTTCTTACGACAAAAGAGTTGCTGATCTAAGCGAAGATGAGGCTGCTACAATCCGCAAAGAGATCCAAGAAAACTATATGGTTGAGGGTGATCTTAGAAAAGAAGTTGCGATGAATATCAAAGCTTTGATGGATTTGGGTGGTTATAGAGGTTTAAGACACAGAAAAGGTCTTCCTGTTCGCGGTCAAAAAACAAAGACAAATGCTAGAACTCGCAAGGGCAAACGCAAAACTGTCGGCGCGGCAACTAAATAAGGATTAAGAAATGGCAAAAAGAAAAGTTGTTAAGAAAAAAACCGTTAGAAAAAATATAGCAAAAGGTATCGTTTATATCTCTGCTACATTTAATAACACAATGATTACAGTTACAGACGAAATGGGAAATGCTATCGCATGGAGCAGTGCTGGCGGACTAGGATTTAAAGGCAGCAAAAAATCAACTCCATACGCAGCTCAACAAGCAGTAGAAGATGCGCTTGGCAAAGCAAAAGAGCATGGCATTAAAGAAGTTGGTATCAAAGTTCAAGGTCCAGGTAGCGGTAGAGAAACTGCTGTAAAGAGCGTGGGTGCTATTGAGGGTATTAAAGTTACATATTTCAAAGACATTACTCCTTTGGCTCACAATGGTTGCAGACCACCAAAACGCCGCCGCGTATAATAAATTTAGGAGAATATAATGGCTAGATATACAGGACCAGTTGAAAAATTAGAAAGAAGACTAGGCGTTGATTTATTTATGAAAGGCGAAAGAAGACTAGCTGGAAAAAGCGCTCTTCTAAAAAGACCTTATGCGCCAGGCCAACACGGACAAAGACGCGCTAAACTTAGCGAATACGGCTCACAACTAAGAGAAAAACAAAAAGCTAAATTTATGTATGGCGTTAGCGAGAAACAATTCCGCAAACTATTCGCAGAAGCTGCTCGTCGCGATGGAAACACAGGTGCGATTTTAATCCAACTATTAGAGCAAAGACTTGATAATGTAGTTTATAGAATGGGCTTTGCTACAACTCGCCGTTTTGCAAGACAACTTGTAACTCACGGACATATTTTAGTCGATGGAAAAAGACTAGATATCCCATCATACAATGTAAAAGCTGGACAAAAAATCGAAGTTATCGAAAAAAGCAAAAACAATCCTCAAATTTCAAGAGCGGTTGATTTGACAGCTCAAACAGGTATCGTTGCTTGGGTCGATGTAGAGAAAGAGAAAAGATATGGAATTTTCTCACGCGTTCCAGAAAGAGATGAAATAGTTATTCCTGTCGAGGAAAGATTTATCGTAGAGCTTTACTCTAAATAGTAGGTGAAACATGAGAAAAATTACAACATCAGCTCATATGCCAACTGAATTAAAGGTTGAAAATGTCAGCGAAAATGTTGCTAAAATCGTAGCATATCCTTTTGAGACAGGATACGGCGTCACTCTGGCTCACCCTTTAAGAAGATTGCTATATACTAGCACCGTCGGATTCGCTCCGACTGCTGTCAAAATCGAGGGCGTAACCCACGAATTTGATAGTATGAGAGGTATGCTCGAAGATGTTGCTGCATTTATTATAAATTTGAAAAGCCTAAGATTTAAAATCAAAGGCGATTCAAAAAGAGAGGTTGTAGAATACAGCTTCAAAGGACCAAAAGAGATTTGCGGAAGCGATCTTGCTAACGATTTGGTCGATGTAGTAAATCCTAGCGCATATTTGGCTACTATTAACGAAGATGCCGATTTGAAATTTACTCTAATCGTAGAAAAGGGCATTGGTTATGTTCCAAGCGAAGAGATAAGAGACACTCTTGATAGCGATTATATCGCGCTTGACGCTTTCTTTACGCCTGTTACAAAAGCAGTGTATGATATCGAAAATATCCTAGTCGAGGATAACCCAGACTTCGAAAGAGTAGTATTTACGATCACAACTGACGGACAAGTAAGCGCAATCGACGCATTTAAAAATGCGTTAGAGGCTATGTATCAACAACTAAGCGTTTTCAAAGGCATAGTAAATATCAATATTTCTGATACTTTGGGAAAACAAATCCCTACAAATTCAGAATTTGCTAAATTATTTGAAAGCATTAATAGTTTGAATTTAAGTGCAAGAAGCTTTAACTGCTTAGAAAAAGCCGATATTAAATTTGTCGGTGAAATCGCTATTATGAGCGAATCAGAGCTAAAAGACCTTAAAAATTTAGGTAAAAAATCTCTTGAAGAGATTAAAGGCATTATGGAAGAAATCGGTTATCCATTGAGTAATGATAAACCAGAATTTTTAAGCAAAAAAGATAGCCTTAAACAAAAGCTTGAAGAGCTTAAAGCACAATCAAAAAATTAAGGATAATAAATGAGACACAATCACGGATATAGAAAGCTAGGTCGCACTTCGTCTCATCGTGCTGCACTGCTAAAAAATTTAACTATCGCACTAGTAAATAGCGGCAAAATCGAGACAACGCTTCCTAAGGCAAAAGAGCTTAGAAGTTATGCTGAAAAACTAATCACAAGAGCTAGAAAAGGCGATAGCGAAGCTCATAGATTTGTTTTCGCTGCATTACAAGACAAAGGCGCAACAAACAAACTAGTTACCGAAATCGCTCCAAAATACGAGGGTGTAAATGGTGGCTATACTCGTATCATCAAAACTCGCGTTCGCCGTGGCGACGCAGCTGAGATGGCATACATCGAGCTAATTAGCAAATAATCGAAATTCGGGAGAAATCCCGAATTTTAAATTTTAAAATTCTTCAAATTTCCCTTTAAATTTCAACCTTTAAATTTAGATTTTAATCCCAAATTTACGCAAAATATTGTAATATTTCGACTTTTAAAAGCCTTAAAATAAAAAAAGGAAAAAGTTGCAAATCCAAAATGATTTTTTAAAAAAACTAATTGATTTAAGGCGCAAAATCGCCTTTGGCCTTATCCTTATAATCGCTTGTGCGCTAATGGCGTATTCAAAGAGCTTTATGACAATCGCCTTTGGAATTTGCATTTTTATCTTTGCGATAAATTTGCTAAATCAAGCCCTAAGCGGTCTAAGCATAATCGAAAATTTCTTGCACAGCGTAACTTCTAGCAAATTTAAAAGCTTCCTTTTTGGGTTTATCACGACCTTTATCATGCAATCAAGTGGCCTAGTTAGCGTGCTTGCGATATCGTTTTTAAGCGCGGGGCTAATCGGGCTTAGTGCTGGGCTAGCTATCATTTGCGGGGCAAATTTAGGCACGGTTTCTGGTGGTTGGCTCTTTGCCCTGGGGCTAAAAACGCAAATTGCATACTACGCAATGCCTCTGATAATCCTAGGCTCGCTGTTTTTATTCACCAAAAACCAAAATTCCAAAAGTTTTGGCTATTTTTTATTTAGTTTAGGGCTTTTGTTTTTAGGAATCCACTATATGAAAGGCGGATTTGAGGAGATCAAAGAGACGGTCGATCTAGCAAAATACGCAATGAGCGGGTTTGGCGGGCTTTTGATTTACACATTTGTGGGTATTGTCATTACGATACTGACCCAGAGCTCGCACGCCACACTCGCCCTTGTCATCGCAGCTCTTGGTGCGTCGCAGATAAGCTATGAAAACGCAATCGCAATCGCCATTGGCTCAAATATCGGAAGCACAATCGTGGCAGTAATTGGCTCACTTTCTGCGAATTTCGACGGAAAAAAGCTAATGCTTGGCCATGTGATTTTCAATGTCGCCACGGCTATTTTGGTAATCGCGCTGATAAAATACTTCGTGCTAGCTACGGATTTACTAAGCGCGTATGTGGGGATAAAAAGCGATGATTACGCAATCAAACTCGCTGTTTTTCACACGATTTTTAATACTTTTGGGTGCATGATTTTTTATCCGCTGATCTCGAAACTAGAAATTTTACTAAATAAAATCATTACCGGCAAGGTCAAACGCGCCAAAATCATCAAGGCAAAATTTCTCGATGAAAACGCGCAAAAGGTGCCAAATACGGCATTTATCCTGCTTATCAAAGAAATGGGCAGGCTGTATTCTAACACCGTCTCAATCGTGGCAAAATCAATCAGCATTAGCAAAAATGACCTTAGCTCGGAGCTTGGCTCGGCTGAGATTATCGCCAAACGCTCGAAGCCAAAGGAGATAAATTTCGACGAGCTTTACGAAAACCGCTTCAAAGAGCTTTATTCGCAAATCACAGACTACCTCATCGGCGCTAGCGCAAACGCCAAAGACAGCGATTTGGCGCGCTTTATGAATATCCGCAGGGCAAGCTTGCTTCTAGCCGAAACGCTAAAAGATGTCAAACTAATCCAGCCAAATATCTTTAAATTTATGAGCTCATCGAACGAACATATCCGCGCCGAATACGACAAACTGCGCGCAAAAATCGTAAAAATGCTTCGCATTATGGAGAGTTTGCGCGATTTCGAAATTGATAGCAAAGAGGGTATGAAGGAGCTTAGGGCGCTTTTTGAAGAATACCGCAAAAGTGCGCTTGCACCCGATAAACTTCTAGCCGAAAAGCTCATTTCAAACAAAATGGCGACCTCGCTGATGAACGATATGGAAATCGTCAATGAAATCACTTCTAGGCTTTTAAAAATCGTGGAAATTACATTTAATTACGGCAAAGAAAATGATGATTTTGAAATTATTCGCGATAATCTGCGCCCAAAAGAGGCGTGAAATTTCGCTTTTGTGTCAAATTTAAGTAGTAAATTCGCACCAAATTTAGCCCCTTTTGGTAAAGGGGCATTTGGATTAATCTGCCAAATTTATCGTATCGATAATCTCTCTGGCATGGATTGCATAGTCGTTAGCAAGGGCTTTTTGGAAAATTTCAGCTAGTTGCTCATACGAGCCATCTCCACCGCCGAAAAACTCGCTATCACCGAAATTTCTCTCGTTTGTAGAGATTGTTTTATTATAAATCGGCTTGCCGTTTTTTAGAATTTTAAGCTTCAAATCGTAGCTGATAAATGGTTTTGCCGTCACATCAAAGCCGTCTGCGCTATAAAAGCCAAATTTAAAATCGTTGATTTGCGGGACGACTAAAAGCGCGCTAGGGCTTATAAGTTTTTCATCGCTTATCGTATTTGCTCGCACCAAATACGAGCCGATAAATCGCTTTGTCTCGCCTCCGACAAACTCGCCAAGGCTAAGGGTTAGATCCTTTTTCTTACCAAGGCTAGTTGAAGAGACGAAAGTTTGCTCGCTCATAATCTCAGCCGGGATATAAATTTGGGCTTCCTGCATGGCGTTTGCGACTAGGATATTTTCATCATACGGGGCGACATCTGCGCCGTTTTTGAACTCGGCCTTGTGCGCACAACCAGCAAAAAGCGCGCAAACAAGGGCAAAAGAAAAAAGCTTTTTCACGAAATTTCCTTTATTTTATCACTTTTACGACATCGTCAAATGCACGGCGCAGTTTTTTAGGCTGTGGATTTACGCGGTATCCAAACGGAAGCACGAGTGCCACGCGGCGGTCGTTTGGCTCGTATCCTAGCACTCTTGTAAGCTCAGCCCTATCATCAATCCCCTCGATTGCACAGCTATCGATCCCACGACTTGCGGCCTCGTTCATCATAGTCATCGCTGCGAACATACACTGAGCGTGCGACCAGCCAAATAGCAATTCATCGTCATTTTTGAAATTTGCATTTAAAAATTCATCGTAGAATTTCACCCTCGCTTCGCGCTCTTCTGCGCTTTTGTCCTCACGGCGAGAAATCATTTTGGCGATGTATTCGCTACCGTTTTTGAGCTCAGAAATTTTCGCCATGATTACGACAAGGCGCGCTGAGGTGGTGATTTGAGGCTGTTTCCAGCAAAGATTGCAAATTTTTTGCTTCATTTCATCATTTTGTATAACCAAAAAATCCCATTGTTCAAGCCCAGTCGAGCTTGGAGCTAAAATTCCAGCTTCTAGGATTGCTCTGAAATCCTCGTCTGATATTTTTTTGTTTTCGTCAAAAATTTTGCATGCGTGGCGAAAATTTAAAATTTCTGTATGTGTCATACTCTCTCCTTATTTTAGTTTGATTATGTAGCCATTGGCGAAATTTTCAAAGCTAGCGTTTGATTCGCCACTGATTTCGAGGGTGTAAAAACCCTCATCTCTGGTGATATTAATGTCATAAAACCCGCCCACATTTACCATAAATCCGGCCTGACTAAGCTTCATTTCGTCCCTAAAAAGCTCGATTTTTGCAAATTTGCTTTTGTTTGTGTCGAGGGATTTGAGCTCATCTTTTGTGATGATTTCAAGACTATGATTTTTAATAACGAACTGCAATTTATCGTCAAATTTAATCGTCTCTAACGGCAAATCAAGGCGTGGCGTAAAGTATGGCTTAGGCATAGAAATACCGCCGTTTTGCTCCAAATTTGGGTCATTTGAAGTAACAGAAACATCTAAAATTTTAGAAAGCGCAGGTTTAGCTCGCGCACTTAGCATAAAATCATCTCGCCAATCCACAGAGCGATTTATGTCGATGATTTTTTCCTGTGTTGCGCCGTTTTCGTCGCTATAACGCACCACGATTTGCTCGATTACCTTGGCGTTTGAGGGGAGCGAAAACAGCTGCGAGGTAAAGTCATCTGGCGGGATTATGGGTTTTATGACCTGAAATTTAGGCGCGCTTAAATTTTGTTCTGCGCTTGAATTTTTGTCTTTGTTTGTGGAATTTGCGTCTAAATTCGCGCTAGAATTTGTATCAGCTAGCAGTAAAACTGCGCATAAAAAGGGTAGTAAAATTTTCATTCAACCAAATCCGGATCTAGGAATCTGCGCTCCAAATATGTCTTTTGAAGCTCGGCGTTTTCGCTTTTTAGCCTCTCGATATCCGAAAACAAAAATGCCTTTTGCTTTTGCAAATCGCGCAAAACCTCCAACGAACGCTTGCCAAAAAGCACATCGTATAAGAAAAATCCAGCATAAGCGATAGCCACTAGCCCGCAAAGCGCAATGGCGATCTTTTTAAATGGCGATTCGATTTTTCTGAAATTTCTAGGTTTGCTAAATTTTGGCGAATTTTGAGAATTTTGCGAATTTGGGCTTTGCGGGGCGCGCGTTTTCGCGCCTGAATTTTGGTTAGAATTTGGCGTAAAATTTGCGCCCGAATTTGGCTTTTGCGCCGAATTTGCGCTATTCGCGCCAAATTCTTGTTCGTAGAAATTCCCGGCTAAATTTTCACTTTTGCCCTCTTGCTCATCGTAAAATTTAGCCCCGATTTGGCTTAAAATTTCGCTATCATCGCCAAATTGTGCGCGCTGGGCGTAAGAGCCAAGCTCGCGCGCACCACTACCCTTTTTTTTAAAAAGCATTATAGTTTGTTGCCCAAAAATTCGTCGCTTTCGCACTCGATTTCAAGCAAGCGGTTGTATTTTGCGTTGCGTTCGCTTCTTGAAGTAGCACCAGTTTTGATTTCGCCAGTATTTAGCGCGACCGCGAAATCAGCGATAAACGCATCCTCGCTCTCACCACTTCTGTGGCTCATAATACAGCGATAGCCGTTGCGTTGCGCTAGGCGGACAGTTTGCATGGTTTGGCTAACAGAGCCTATTTGATTTGGTTTAATCAAAATCGCATTTGCCACGCCTTTTTTGATACCTTCTAGCAAAATTTTCTCATTTGTTACAAACAAATCATCGCCCACGAGTTGCACTTTTTTGCCAAGGCGCTCGGTTAGCTTTTTCCAGCCGTCCCAGTCGTCTTCGCTTAGGCCATCTTCGATAGAGAAAATCGGGTATTTTTCGCACAAATTCGCGTAGTATTCGATTAGCTCTTCGCTTGTGAATTCTCTGCCTTCTAATTTGTATTTTCCGTCCTCGTAAAGCTCGCTAGAAGCGACATCTAGGGCGATTTTAATCTGCTCGCCTGGTTTGTATCCAGCCTTTTCAATCGCGCTCATAATGATTTTAATCGGCTCTTCGTTGTCTTTTAAATTTGGCGCAAAACCGCCCTCATCGCCCACGGCCGTGCTATGACCTGCGTCATTTAGAATTTTCTTTAAAGTTTGATAAATCTCGGCTGCTGCGCGCAAAGCGTCGCTGAAATTATCGAAACCAAACGGCATAATCATAAATTCTTGGAAATCCACGCTGTTGTTTGCGTGTGCGCCACCATTGATGATATTAAACATCGGCACAGGCAAAATGCTAGCGTTTGCCCCACCCAAATAGCGATATAGTGGCATATTTAGGCTTTTTGCAGCCGCTCTTGCAACCGCCATAGAGACGCCCAAAACAGCATTTGCGCCTAAATTTGAGTAATTCTCGGTGCCGTCAAGCTCTAACATAGTATCATCGATAAATTTTTGATTATACGCATCGGCTCCCACGATTGCCTCAGCGATTGCTTCATTTACATTAGCGACTGCTTTTAGCACGCCTTTTCCGCCAAATCTCGCGTCTTTATCTCTAAGCTCCAAAGCCTCTCTTTTGCCAGTGCTTGCCCCACTTGGCACTACTGCGCTCGCTACCGTGCCGTCGCTTAGCTCGACTGTGGCTTTGACTGTCGGATTACCTCTGCTATCTAAAACCTCGATTGCATACACATTTTCTACGAATACCATTATTCTTCTCCTTTATCATCATCGCTAGAATCGCTTAAATTCACGCCTTCGCTTCCCATTTGTTCTTTTATTTTGCCTAGAATTTCATCGGCTACGCTCGGGTTATTTTCTAGGTAAATTTTGGCATTTTCTCTACCTTGACCAAGCTTCGTATCGCCATAGCTAAACCACGCGCCACTTTTATCGACAATGTCGAGTTTGACGCCATAATCTATTAACTCGCCGACTTTGGAAACGCCCTTGCCAAACATAATGTCAAATTCTGCCACTTTAAACGGCGGAGCGACCTTGTTTTTGACCACTTTTACCTTCGCGCGGTTGCCGATTGGCTCCTCGTTTTGTTTGAGTGTGGCGATTTTGCGGATATCAATACGCACTGATGAGTAAAATTTCAGCGCATTTCCGCCTGTGGTGGTCTCTGGCGAGCCGTATCCTGTCATACCGATTTTCATACGAATTTGGTTGATGAAAATCACCGTTGTTCCCATTTTATGCACGACGCCTGTGAGTTTGCGAAGCGCTTGGCTCATTAACCTTGCTTGAAGTCCTACATGCTGATCGCCCATATCGCCGTCGATTTCGCTCTTTGGCGTAAGTGCTGCGACGCTATCTACAATTATTAAATCAATTGCACCACTTTTGGCTAGGGTTTCGACGATATCAAGGGCCTGCTCGCCAAAATCAGGTTGGCTCACATACAAATTGTCTGTATCTACGCCCAAATTTGCGGCGTATTTGACATCTAGCGCGTGCTCGGCATCGACAAATGCGCAAATTCCGCCAGCCTTTTGGCACTCGGCGATGATATGAAGTGTCAAAGTAGTTTTACCAGAGCTTTCTGGTCCGTAAATTTCGATAATTCTGCCCTTTGGCACGCCACCGATTCCAAGGGCGATATCAAGGCCGACTGAGCCTGTGGATATCGCGTCGATCGCCTCGACTTGCTTATCGCCAAGGCGAACCAAAGTGCCTTTGCCAAACGCTTTGTCAATCGATTTTAGCGCGGCGTCAAGGGTTTTTTTCTTTCCTTCGTCCATAGTGTTCCTTAAAAAAAATTTACCGCTGATTTTAGCAAAATAACTTTAATAATAGGTTGTGTTATATGGCGAAATTTAACCCTTTTTTGTTATGATTGCACAAAATCAAATTTAAGGTAAGATTATGAAAAACATTAGCGTTGCTCACTCGCCCGATGCGGACGATATTTTTATGTATATGGCGATAAAATTTGGCTGGGTTAGTTCATCGTGGCTTAAATTTTCTAACCACGCGGACGATATTCAAACGCTAAATTTGGCAAGTCTTGCTGGGACTTACGATGTTTGCGCTATCTCTTTTGCATTGTATCCAAAAATTTACGCCGATTACACTCTACTTCGCACGGCTGTGAGCTTTGGCGAAGGCTATGGCCCAAAACTGATAAAGAAAAAAGGCGTGAAGCTAAAACCGAATTTCAAAGTCGCCCTTAGTGGCGAACACACGACAAATGCGATGATTTTTCGCATTGCTTACCCGAATGCTAGGATTGTTTATAAAAATTTCTTAGAAATCGAAAATGCCGTGCTTAGCGGCGAGGTCGATGCTGGGGTGCTGATACACGAGAGCATTTTGGATTTTTCTAGTGATTTGTGCGTGGAGCGCGAAATTTGGGATATTTGGAGCGAGTTAAATGGCGAAAATTTACCGCTTCCGCTTGGCGGTATGGCGCTTCGCAGATCTCTGCCACTCACAGACGCAATTGAGTGCGAAAGGGTGCTGACTGACGCCGTGCGGGTCGCTCACGCAAATAAATCTTTGCTTTCAAAAATGCTGATTGAGCGAGATTTGGTGCGAGTTGATGATAAAAAACTAGAAAAGTATCTAGGGCTGTATGCAAACGAAAATTCGATTTCAATGAACGAAACGCAATTAAACGCAGTGCAAAAGCTCTTTGATTTGGGCTCCCAGCACGGCTTTTATAGCGAACAAATTTGCGCGAGAGATATGCTGATACCGACGGAATATAGCGAGATTAGGAATTCGTAGAATTTTAAATTTATGACTAGAATTTGCCATACGGCAAATTCATAGTTATTTTAAATTTAAATTTTTGTGTTTATTGTTTTTCGTCCAAGAAATTTTCAAAAGCTTTTTTAAATTCGATAGGTTTTGATATAAAAGGAATTGGTGTTTTGTTACCTGCGCCATTTATCACAATGTAACCAAAGTTAAAAATTCTACCAAGAATATCTTGGCTAAATGATAGACTTTCGACTTTTTCTAATCTCAAATCTACGCTATCTCGGCTAATAAAGCCAAATTTTGCGATAACTCTTTTATTTGTCAATGCTAATTCTGTTGTTTTTACTCTAATAAAAGCAATGATAAAACACATAATCAAAATAACTATACCCCAAATCACCGCCCCTTCGTCTGCAGCACAAAATAAAAAAATAATAATACCAAGCGAAATAATTTTTAGCTGAGACCACCAACTTACATTTGCCCACTTGATAATTCTTTCGTCATTTGTTAAGTTACTTTCAATATAACTTGCCATTTTTTCTCCTTAAAAATAAATTTGATTTTTACATTTGTTGATTATATGAAATATTTTCTAAATTTAGTTTAAATTTACGAAATAATTTGACAATTCGGAATTAAATTTAATCTTGCTAAATTTTCATTATGAAATACACTCAACAAGACAAAGCGAGAATTTTACGCATTACGACTAGAACTTTGCAAAACTGGAAACGCACGAAGCCAGAGCTTTATGCCATTATCGAGGCTAGTTTTTTACTTCGCGAAAGTATCAAAGAAAGCGATGAAAATTTTGATAAAATCAAATCTATGCTAAAAGACGCCTTGCCGTCGCAAGAAAAATAATTTTAAAATTTCAGTATAATAACGCAAAAATTTAAGGCATAGTTATGGCGAAAATTTATAAAGAAATTGATTTTTCAAAATATAGTTCAGTGAAAATCGGGGGCGTGGAAAAAGTTGAAGTTTTAGACGAAAATAGCGAATTTAACAGCTTTGTCGTGGGTGGAGCAAATAATCTTTTAATCTCGCCAAATCCGCCACAATTAGGAATTTTAAGCGATAAATTCGATTTCGTCGCACTTGACGGCGACACGCTAAAAATCGGTGCAAAAACAAAAAGCGGTAAAATTTACAACTTCGCAAAACGCCAAAATCTCGCAAATTTCGAGTTTTTAAAAAATATCCCGGGCACACTTGGCGGTCTAATAACCATGAACGCAGGACTTATGGGCTTTGAAATTTCGCAAAATCTCATTAGTGTTCGCACAAATCTTGGCGAATTTGGCAAAGACGAGTTAAATTTCGCCTATCGCCACAGCGAAATTAACGGTATTATTTTAGAAGCCAAATTTAGA
Organism: Campylobacter sp. JMF_11 EL3; assembly: GCF_027736965.1. NCBI lineage: Bacteria > Pseudomonadati > Campylobacterota > Epsilonproteobacteria > Campylobacterales > Campylobacteraceae > Campylobacter > Campylobacter sp. JMF_11 EL3. The sequence goes on along the minus strand of NZ_JAOVTJ010000002.1, from coordinate 169,066 downwards.
GTTTCGCACGGATTTAACGCCATTTTAAGCGATGAAATCGCAAAAAAACGAGCAAATCAGCCCAAGGGTGCAAGTTTTGGAAGCTGTTTCAAAAATCCACAGGGCGATAGCGCTGGTAGGCTCATCGAAGCAGTGGGCTTAAAGGGTTTTCGTGTCGGCGGGTGCGGATTTAGCGAAATCCACGCAAATTTTCTCATCAATTACGGCGGGGCTACATATTTCGAGGCAATCACGCTCATAAATTTAGCCAAAATGCGCGTAAAAGCCGAATTTGGCGTGGATTTACACGAAGAAGTGGTGATTTTGTGATTGTAGAATTTGGCGAAATTTAGCCAAATTTTGGCGTAAATTTTACAATGAAAATTTCTTGCCAAAATTTGGCATGTCTAAATTTCGTGCGAAATTTAGACAGATATCATCAAACAGCGTGGCTTTGGCGATATCTTTTGCTACTGACCATCAGAGACCCATTTTCCGCTGATACCCTTTACGGCGTCTGCTACTTTGATTTCCACATCGCCGTTATCTATATCTATCAGGTGATAGCGGTCGTTGCCCATATCCATTTCCTTCATATACGAAAGCTGTCTAAGACCATGGCGAGTTTCTATGCGCTCGACGAGATCGTGCTTTGATGACTCTGGCAAGGCATAGACGAGATCAACCGAAGCCTGATCTGCTGCTAGGATATCAAGCGAGGCGACGATGCCGATATCAGGAGTTACAACAGGGGCTGCGGCAGTTCCTTCGCAGTCGCAAGAAACGCTCATATTGCGCAATACATTTATAAAGGCGATTTTGTGAGCGAAATATGTCGTTATTGCTTTGGTGGATTCACTCATGCGCTCCATAAGCTCTTCTTCGCTGATACTCCACTGACCTTTACCCTCTGCGGAGTGGATCCATTTTTTGCCTATTCGTCCGTCAGCGCAACCGATACCGATATTTTTATTCGAACCGCCAAATCCCCCCATCATGTGTCCCTTGAAGTGAGTAAGGGCAAGAAATGAATCATAATCAAGGATATTTTTTCCCATAGACATTTCGTTGAACCATTTACCATGTGGCACCGGTAGCAACGCTGTCCCAGCTTCGTCTATTATATCCACACCAGCAAAAGTCCAGCCATTTGTTTCGAGAGTTTTGCGGTGATCTTCTGTGTTATACCTCGCGCCTGCGTAATATGTGTTTGTCTCTACAATAGAGGCATTAGCAAGACGAGAGCTCATAAGCTCCTTTACCCATGGGCGTGGAATAATATTTGGTCCGTGTGGCTCTCCGGTGTGGAGTTTGACCGCAACTTTTCCGACTAATACGCTTTTGATTTTATCAAATATTTTGACTAGTCCTGCGGGAGAGAGATCCCTTGTAAAATACACATAAGACTCAGGCCCTTTGCGCTGGTCATACGGGATATAATTTTCTCCGCCGACACCAGAGACTGGGGTTTTAGCGGCGTTTGTTTCGTCTTTTTTCTCCGTTGCGCTAGCATAGTTTGAGAGAGCGCCGAGTGCCGCTGCGGCTCCTGCCATTTTCACAAACTTGCGCCTTACAATATCTTGCATAGCCTATACCTCTCTTTCTTAAATTTATATAGTATATTTAGTATTATATAATATTTTAGCTAATAAAATATTTTTGCGCTTCGGCTTTATCCTCAAACGGCGTGGCTATAAATTTTTCATTTTCGATGATGACTTCATAGCTTTTGCCTGGTTGAAATTTCATATAAGTTAGCGCAAATTTCGCCGCTAACTCCATGTCATCGCGACTAGCACCACGCGAAATGAGCGAGTATGCACCTACGAGTGGCTCGGTAAATTTAATGCGCGTAAATTTAGGATTTTGGATATTTCTTAGGCGCGCATTATCATCTTCGTTGCGTCCGATTATCATTTTTGCGCCACCACTTAGGCGCAAATGACGGCCAAATTTTAAAATTTCAGCGTCCTGCGAAGTCTCGAATTTTTCAAATTTCATCATATCTTTGATTTTATCAGCGTAGCTTTGGATCGTAAGCAAACACCCGCCAGCTGGCGTTTCGTAATCATCAAAGCCAAATTCCCCCGCTAACTCCATTTGGCGCGTTCGCCCCCTGCCACTGATATCTAGCAGTTTTTCGCGATCGACCCAGCCGTTGATTTCAGGCGCGCTTGGTGCCATTAGTTTCGCGCTTAGCGGGCGCAAGATTAGGTTATTTTCATCGCTACTTAGTTTGCGCACCTGCGCCATTGCAGCGGCCCTTTGGCTCATTGGGCGCTGTCCTAGCACCTCGCCAGAAATCACAAAACTAGCCCCAAGTGCTTCTAGCATAGAAAGCGCGGTTTTAAACATATACCCGTGGCAGTCTATGCAGGGATTAAACTGCTTGCCATAGCCGTATTTTGGGCTAAAAAGCACATTTTGCAAATATTCATCTCTGATATCCACGCGCAAAAACTCAGCCCCAGCCATGCGCGCTCGCTCGCTCATAATCTCGCTTTTATCATCTTTACCACCAAAGCCAATATCCATATAAAGTGCCGTAACGCCGATATTTTGCATAGTTATTAATTTTATGGCTAGCATCGAATCTAGCCCACCGCTAAAAAGTGCGAGTGCCTTCATTTTTTTCCTTTTAATTCGTTTATTTTTTTTTGATATTCGAGGATTTTATCGAGCCTATCAGGGTCGTTTGAAACAAGCAATTTTTGCATTTGCTCCTCTAAAACCCTGCGACGAAGAAGCATGCAGGCTTTGATAAAATTCGTCTCATTTGTAATGGCTAAAATTTTATTATCCAAGGCAAGCGCGCGCAGACTTTGCTCGTCATCTTCGCTTTTTTGCGCTGATATTAGAGCTTCATACACCCTGCCATGCATACGGAAATCCTGCACGCTAAGGCAGTTTAGGCCGTTTGCCATGAAATTTTCGTTTAAAAGCATGGATTTTATGACTTGAAGCTCGGTTATGTCTTTTAAATTTGAGCCCTCTGGTTTTGGCGCGTTTTCTTGCGGTTTTAAATTTTGCTTTGGCGCGAAATTTGCGCTCGCACCCGAATTTGAACTTAGCGAAAACGCACTAGGCGAAACATCTAAAATTTGCGCTACCAAACTCGTATATGATTGCGCTACCACGGGATTTAGCGCGTTAGTAAATTCTTTGATTTCATTTAGAGCCTGCTCTTTTTGCACGGGGCGAGTTAGGTCGTATTTTTTGGCGATTTCACGGATCAAAAACTCTCCGCCCTCCATGCCATTAGCGTAAATTTGGGCTAGCTCGCGCACTTTGCCAGCTTGCACCATATCGGCTGGATCTGCGCCACCGCCTATGATAACCACGCTATTATCAATGCCGTTTGCGCATAAGAGTCTAGCACTTTTTATCGCAGCGTTGATTCCTGCGCTATCTCCGTCAAAGCTTAAAATCACGCGCAAATCCCCGCGTTTAATCAGTGGCAAATGTAGTGGCGTCAAAGCTGTGCCAAGCACGGCTACTGCGTTGTCGATACCTGCTTGGTGAAGCATTATGACATCCATATAGCCCTCTGTGATGATGAGAGTTTTTTTATCATACGCACTTTTTTTAGCTAGATTGTAAGCGTAAAAAATCCGCGATTTATCAAAAACCGCGCACTGGGGCGAATTGACATATTTGGCAGGATTGCCACTAATCGTGCGCCCGCCAAAGCCCACGATTTTGCCCGTGTGGTTGTGAATCGGAAATGTAATGCGCTCGATAAAGCTAGCGTAACTTCCGCGCTCGTTTTGTTTAATCGCACCCACATTAAAGGCGTCGCGCGCTTCGATTTGCTCGTTTTGCAAAACACGGATTGTCTGCGCACTAGATCCAGCCCAGCCAAGGCCAAATTTCTGTATCGTCTCATCGCTAAGACCGCGCGAGTGCAGATACTCTACCGCGCTAGGATTGTTATAAAGCTGACTTTGGTAAAAAGCGTTTAGGATTTCTAAAATTTTTTTATCTTCGCGCTGAAAATTGCGCTCATTTGTGTATTCGAGCTCGAAACCATACATCGAGGCTAGCTTTTCTACGGCTTCTTTGAAATTTAGCTTTTCGTAGTCTTGGACGAATTTTATGGCATTTCCGCCAGCCTTGCATGAAAAGCAGTGGAAAATCCCAAGCCGTGAGCTCACGCTCATACTAGGGTGCGAATCATCGTGAAATGGGCAAATTCCGACGAAATTTGAGCCAGAGCGTTTGAGTGGGACATATCTTTCTACGACATCTACGATATCAGCGACGGCTAAAAGCCTTTCAATACTTTCATTTTTAATCATTTGCAAATTATACCCACACTTTGCTATAATCGCCCTTTATTTTATACCACGAGGCGAAATTTGGACAATTTTTTTCTTGATGATCGCGATCCGATTTTTGGGCTAATTGTTTTAATCAGCATTATTTTGTTAGTTAGCGTTCTAAGCTATGTTTGGGGGATTTTTCATAAAAAAAACGAAAGGACAAATTTAGAGAATTTTATCAAAAAATTTGACACCCTAGACGCGCTTAGCGACGCCCACCGCGAGCTTTTATCAAGCCCACAAATCGATCAGCCTACCCTTGGGGTGTTAGCGAATTCTTTTGTCAAAAGCGGGGATTATGAGCGGGCGATTGAAATTTATCTAATCGCGCTAAATAAAACCACAAACGGCGCACAAAGAGAGTTTGTGCTGACAAATTTAGGCATTGTATATTTTAAAGCTGGATTTATGGGCAGGGCTGAGGAGGTGTTTTTGGAGGCTTTGCGTCTGCGCCCACGCAATCAAACCGCGCTAAATCACCTAACCGTGATTTATGAGAGGCTTCGCAGGTTTGACGAGGCGTTGCAGGTTTTAGACGCGCTGCAAGAACAAGGCGTAGATGTCTGGCAAGGCGCGCAATATATCAGAGCTCAAATCATAGCAAATGACGCAAACACGCCATTTAGCGAGAAAATAAGGCAAATTTTAGCCCTAAATTTCAAGGGTGCAAAGAGATTTTGCATAGAGCTTTTTATCAAAAACAAAGAGCCATTTGGCGAATTTAGCGAATTTCCAAATTTGAGCGAAGTGATTGATCTAATTTATCCGCTAAAAACAGCCGTAAATTTGGGCGATAGCGACTATAATGCGCTTTTTTACGCGCTGGGTAGAAGCGAGAAAAAGCCAGAAAAACCTAGCCAAATTTTCGAAATAAACGCCCTTGTAGCGATGAAGGAAGCGGGATTTGCGGGGGCTAGTTTAGCGTTTTCGTATTCGTGCGCGAAATGCAAAAGCCAAGTGGGGATATTTTCTCATCGTTGCCCTGTGTGCTACGAAATGGCTAGCGTAGGCGTGAGTGCAAAAATCTCGGAAGCAAACAATGAAATCGGTCAGACTTTTTAGCGACGGTAGCAGTCTTGGAAACCCAGGAGCTGGGGGCTGGGCGTATATTTTAGAATACAAGGGCGCTAAAAAATGCGAGTGCGGCGGCAGTGCGTGCGCTACAAACAACCAAATGGAGCTAACCGCGGCGATTATGGGCTTAAAGGCGCTTAAAGAGCCATGCGAAGTGGAGCTTATCACAGATAGTCAGTATGTGGTAAATGCGATAAATTCGTGGCTTCATAAGTGGATAAAAACGGATTTTAAAAACAAAAAAAACGAGGATTTGTGGAGGGAGTATATCAGAGTGGCAAACGGCCATAAAATCACGGCCGTATGGATCAAAGGGCATGCTGGACACCCGCAAAATGAGGCTTGCGACAGCCTAGCTAGGGGCGAGGCACAAAAATATAAAAAGGCTTAAATTTTGCAATGAGCGTTGCTAAATTTAAGAATTTTTGCAAATTTAATAAAGGAAAAAAATGCAAAATTTATTAAATCTAGAAGAAAAACTTGGTTATAAATTTAAGGATAAGGCAAGGCTTGCGGTCGCGCTAACGCACAGAAGCGCTAAAAATGGCGCAAACAACGAGAGATTGGAGTTTTTGGGTGACGCGGTTATGGATTTGATAGTGGGGGAGTATTTGTTTGTGAAATTTAACTCAAACGAGGGAGATCTCAGCAAACTGCGCGCGGCACTTGTCAATGAGACGAGTTTTTCGAAATTTGCTAGGTTTTTGGGGATTGGGGCGTGTCTGAATATGTCAGCTTCCGAGGAAAAAAACGGCGGCAGGGAGAAAAACTCGCTACTTTCTGACGCTTTTGAGGCGACGATTGGCGCGCTGTATTTGGAGGTGGGGCTAGAAAAAACGGCCAAAATCGTAACCACTCTGCTAGAAAAAATTTATCCAAAGATCGAATTTAACGAACTTGTGAAGGATTATAAAACCTCGCTTCAAGAAATCACGCAGGCAAAATTCGGCGTTACGCCCGAGTATCGCTTGCTAGGCTCAACTGGACCTGATCATAAAAAAAGCTTTGAAATGGCGGTTTTCGTGGGCGGCAAGGAGTTTGCTAGGGACATCGGAAACAGCAAAAAAGAGGCCGAACAAAAGGCAGCAAAGATTGCGATTGAGATTTTAGAGAAAAAATAATTTTTTAGTTTTTATGTAGGAAAATTTATGGAAAATTATGTAGGAAAATTTATGGAAAATTATGTAGGAAAATTTATGGAAAATATTGATTTTATTAACCCACTAGTAGTTATACTTAGTGCTTTTATATCTTTGTGTGTTTCATTATTTATTGCAAGTAAAAATTCTAAACATCAAACAGAGCTTTTGGATAAGTTATTAGAAAAACAAAAAGAGCAATGGTTGTATAAGCCATATGTTGAACGAGAAGCAGAAATTTTATTAAATTTTAGAAATTTGATTTATAGAATAGAAAGAATAGTTTATTGGTTTAGCGAAAATATTTTAAAAAAATATTTAAATTTAAAAGATGAAGCAAATATCGAATTGGATAAAAAATTTGAATTCTGTTATAACGAGATAAGTGAAGTCAATAATTTTTATAATGACAATCAACTAATTCTAAAAAAATATAAAATAGACGATAAGGTTATTATATATTTTGTTGCTATTTTACATACTTGTATCAAATTATATAATAATGGAATTGTAAAAGAAAATAGTATATACAATAATGATATTAAGAAATCCATTATTACAAGAGAAATACTTTTAGAATTTATGGAGCTAATACAGCAAGAACTTTATGGCACCATTGAGATTAATGATTTTGAGACTACTTTATACACATATTCAAACGAGATAAATACGATTTGTTCTAAATTACAATTTGATTTAGACGAAATTACAACTTATTTTGACGGAAATATACCTAATGATTTGAAATATAGAAAAAAATATATTTTCCAAAATATGAAGATATACACAAATGGATTAATTTATGATATTAGTAAATTGTTTTCAGTTTAATTGCATAGAATGGAGCACCAAATGACCTACAAAATAGCTGATATTTTTTGCGGAGCCGGTGGGCTTAGCTATGGTTTTAGTAAAAACGATAAATTTGAAATAGTTTTTGCTAACGACATAGACAAAGACGCCGTAAATTCATACAAAGCAAATCACAAAAACACGGCTATTTTATGCAAAGATATAGCGAATTTAAGCCAAAATGAAATCCAAAAATTCGGACAAATTGATATTTTGCTAGGCGGTCCGCCGTGCCAAAGCTACTCGACACTTGGCAAAAGGCAAATGGATAGCAGAGCAAATTTATTTAAAGAATATTTGCGAATTTTAAAAATTTTATCCCCAAAAATGTTTATTTTCGAAAATGTTAGGGGAATTTTATCTATGCAAAGCGGAAAATTATTTAAACAAATTTGTGCTGAGTTTGAAAATTTGGGCTATAAAACGGATTATAAGATTTTAAATGCCGCTGAATTCGGTGTCCCACAAATCAGAGAGCGAGTTTTGCTTGTCGGCACAAAAAAGGGCGAATTTAAATTTCCACGCCCCACACACGGCGAAAACGAGCGAGATTTATCAAATTTTATAGCGTTAAAAGAAGCGATTGATGATTTGCCGATTATTGGGAGTGGCGAAAACGGCGATGACAGGTCGTATCGCCACGCACCGAATAATGAATTTTTAAAATTTGTTAGAAATTCGGCAAATTTAACCGAGCATTCTAGCCCAAAAAACAATCCAAATTTAATCAAAATTATGCAAACACTAAAAGACGGCGAGTGCAAGGACGATTTGCCGCCCGAAATTCGCCCAAAATCAGGCTATACAAACACTTATGCTAAAATGTGGTGGAATCGCCCAGCACCTACAATCACACGCAATTTCGCCACGCCGTCAAGCTCTCGTTGTATCCACCCGCGAGATTCAAGAGCTTTAAGCATTAGGGAAGGTGCTAGGCTTCAAAGTTTCCCTGATGATTACGCTTTTTGTGGAAGCGACCAGTCGAAAAGACTACAAATCGGAAATGCCGTGCCGCCGCTTCTTAGCATTGCTTTGTCAAAATCGGTTTTAGAGTTTTTAGGAGAAAATTATGTTTAGTAGCGACGATTTTAAAGAATACCGAAAAAAACTTGGATTTTCATCAAAGGTAGATTTTAAAAATTTTTTATCGGCAAAAGATATTGAAGCTAGTGTCGATTTTGCCTATATCGGAAGCCTAAATGATAGACTATGTGAAATTTTTACAAAAATAAATGAAATTTATTATGCTCCGTGCGATATTGATAAATTTTTGCAAAATAATCTGTTTGCAACCTTTGAAAAACTCAAAAATAACGGAATTTTAAATAAATTAAACAATCAAGGCAGACGAAAAGAAGAAGTTTATTTTAGTTGGATGCGTGGATTTTTGAGCCTTGAATTTTTTAAGGGTGCGATTTCTGAGATTTTTGAAGTCAAAATTTCGCAAATAAAAAACATAGGCGATGATAAATTTGATAGCTTGGATTCTTTTAAAAGAACGCCAAAAGCTGATTTGGAATTTAATGCTTATAGAATCGAAGCCCAGAGCGGATTTCAAGGCATAAACGACATAAAACAGCACAAGGTTTTGGAAGCAAAAAGAGTTTTTGAGCTAGAACAAATTCAAACTCTTGTTTTACATTTTGATTTATTTAACGGACAGGTTGCGTTTGTGGATATTTCAAATATCGCAGATGACGATTTGAACTGGATTACAAGGCAACAAATGGAAGGTCAAACCGTTTTTAACATAGATCAAAACTATTTTAAGTGGCTGATAGATAAAAATCCGCCAAAATTCACAGGTATTTTATAACGGAGATTTGATATGAACACACTAGGTATAAAACTCAGGCTTACGACTTTTGGAGAGAGCCACGGCGTGGCGATTGGCGGTGTTTTGGACGGCTTTCCGGCGGGTGTGAAAATCGATACTAAATTTTTACAAGCCGAACTAGACAAACGCAAACCCGGCGGTAAATTTGCCACTTCACGCAAAGAAAGCGATGAGGTGCAGATTTTAAGTGGCGTGTTTGACGGGCTTAGCACGGGTGCGCCGATAGGATTTGTGATTTACAACGCAAATCAGCACTCAAAAGACTATGAAAATTTAAAAGAGCTTTTTCGCCCGGGACACGCTGATTTTGGCTATTTTAGCAAATACGGCATTAGAGATCACAGAGGCGGCGGTAGAAGCTCGGCAAGAGAAACGGCGATAAGGGTCGCAGGTGGGGCGTTTGCGCAGATGCTTTTAAATGAATTTGGCGTGAGCGTGAAAAGTGGAGTTTTAAGCGTGGGCGAAATAATGGCTAAGAATTTAGACTTCGCAAATGCCGATAATAGCGAGATTTTCGCACTTGATAAGGGCGTGGAGAATTCTCAAAAAGAGCTTATCGCAAATTTAAAGAAAAAAGGCGAGAGCGTGGGTGCAAGTGTGCTAACAATCGCAAATGGCGTGCCAAAGGGGCTTGGAGAGCCACTTTATGCTAAAATTGACGCGTTAATCAGCGGGGCGTTCATGGGGCTAAACGGCGTAAAAGCCGTAGAAATCGGCGACGGCGTGGAAGTTTCGCATAAATTTGGAAGCGAAAATAATGATTTTATGGATAAAAATGGCTTTAAATCAAACCACGCAGGTGGCATTTTAGGTGGTATCACAACAGGGCAAGATATTATTATAAAAACGCATTTTAAGCCGACCCCAAGCATTTTTGCCGACCAGCCGACGATTGATAAAAACGGCGAAGAAACGATTTGTTCGCTTCGTGGTCGCCACGACCCTTGTATCGGAGTGCGTGGCAGTGTCGTCTGCACGGCACTTTTACGGCTGATTTTGGCTGATTTACTTCTACTAAATACAAGTGCAAATTTGGAAAATTTAAAGAAAATTTATGGGTAAAATTTGAGGTCGTAAATGAGAACAAAAATAAGCAAAAAAAGGAAAATTTTCAACGCTTTTTTGGTGGTTATTTTGGTATTTATAGGGATTGCGCTTTTTACACCTAGATTGCATACTGGGACGATACATCTTATTATGTTTGCTAATAATAGCAAAAACACTAGTACTTTACCATTGCACAGTTATGAATTTTATATACGAAATTTTGAACAAAGCAAACTTACAAGTATTCTTTCAGATAAAAATAAAGAAAATTTGCTTGTAATTATAGATGCTGATGAAATAAATGGAATTATAAAAGATATAAAATGCTTTTTTAATCCGACTAGTTCTATTAGTTCTATTATCCCATGCAAATATTATCTTTATAAACAAGACGGCAAATTTAAAAAAGTAGATTTTTCTGAATTTGTAAGACTATCGGAGCAAAATATCACACAAGTTGTCATAAAAGAAAAATCTCGCAGGTTTCAAGATTTTTGATTTGCGTTAAAATTCTAAATTTTAAGGACAAACTATGAAAACTCTACCAAACTGGGACGAAATTTTCCCCTTAAAATCGGGGTTAGGAAGCGTAACCTATATAAAGCCGACTATAAAAAATCCAAATATAATTGTCGGCGAATTTAGCTACTATGCTGGGCAGGATTTTGAGAAGCGGGTTACACACCATTATGATTTTATCGGAGATAAATTAATCATCGGCAAATTTTGTCAAATAGGTTTTGGGGTGGAGTTTATGATGAACGGCGCAAACCACGCTATGAGCGGGGTTAGCACATTTCCGTTTTATATTTTTAAGGGCTTTTTGCAAGACGCTCCGAGCCTTGATAAATTGCCGATTAAGGGCGACACGATGGTCGGAAATGATGTGTGGATAGGGCAAAATTCGCTCATATTACCGGGAGCTAAAATCGGCGATGGCGTGATAATCGGTGCAAGTAGCGTAGTGGGTGGCGAAATCCCGCCGTATAGCATAGTCGCCGGAAACCCTGCACGGCTAGTGCGAAAACGCTTCGATAATGAGATGATAAATTTGCTTTTAGAGCTTAAATGGTGGGATAAAAGCGTGGCTGAAATAGAGAATTTAACGGGGATTTTATCGAGTGATGATTTAGAAAGCGTGAAAGAAAAAATCAAAGAAATGCTTGGAAAAACCGAATAAATTTAATGAAATTTGATTGAAATTTAGCGGTGCAAATTTCAATCAAAACCAAATTTTAAATCTCACCTTTTAAAATTTTAACTATTGTGCGAGGCAGTATTTCATGCTCGATTTCGTGGATTTTGGCTTCCCACTCATCGCGCGTTTTGCCCTCTCTGGCAAAAGCCTCTTGGGCTATGATTTTGCCCCCGTCAAGCTCTGCGCTGACTAGATGCACGCTCGCACCACCTACTTGCATATCGCTTGCAAAGCTCTCATCGATTGCGTGCGCGCCCTTGAAAAGTGGCAGAAGCGACGGGTGCAGGTTGATCGCTCTGATTTGCTCGCAAAATACCGGCGTAAGCACTCTCATAAAGCCCGCTAGCACAGTTAGCTCGGCGCCACTTTTTTTGATAACTTCTACTACTTTTGCGTCAAATTCCTCTCTACTAACAAACGCTTTATGATCAATAACAACGCTTGTTAGTCCGTATTTTTCGGCTTTTTGGATACCTAACGCGTTAGGTTTGTTAGTTAGTGTTAGCACGACCTCGATTTTAATATCGCCAAAAATTTTGCCATGAAGCTTTTCTAAAATCGCCTCTAAATTACTTCCGCTGCCGCTAAAAAGCACGGCTATTTTTTTCGTAACCATTTTATCTCCTCAATGATGTCAAATGGATTTAGTGAATATGAGTTTTTCCTAAAATTTCGCCCAGCTAAGGCATGGGCCAAAACGCCATTTATCGCGGCTTCGCGCGAGCTATAACCTTGGGCTAAAAGCCCTGTGATTAACCCTGATAGCACATCGCCACTGCCTGCCTTAGCTAGCGCGCTAACTCCTCTCTCGCACACAAAAAGCTCACCATGGTGCGCTATAATGGTGTTTGCGCCTTTTAGCACGAGCACGGATTTGGTAGCAAGCGAAAATTTGTGCGCTAAGGCAAAGCGATCTTTTTGCACTTCGCCCACGCTTAAATTTGCGATTTTTGCCAAACTTAGCAAGGCGGCAAATTCCTTCGGGTGTGGCGTGATAACGGCGTTTTCGTTAGTTTGCAAAATTTCAATGATTGCTTCATTGTAGCACAAATCCGCGTCGATGACGCAAGGCGTGTTAGCTAGGATTTGTGTGTCAAATTTCGCCCCTCCTAGCCCCATACCAGCCCCGATTGCGCTAGCGCCCAAAAACGAATTTTTGCGCATTAAAATTGGATTTAGATTTTTTACCTTGCCTACGACGCTTACCAACCCTGCGCCGATTGCATGCGCGCTAAGGGCGGCGATTTGGGCTGCGCCACTCATTTCGCCAGAGGCGATAAAGGCATGGCCAAATTCGCCTTTGTTTGTGTTTTTTTTCTTTCGAAATGGCAGGCGTAAATCAGATTTTTCTAGCAAAAACATATCGCTAGATTGTTCAAATTTTACTCTGCTAATACCTAAATTTGCTAGCTTAATCTTGCCTACAAAATCCTTGGCTAAATCGCTAAATAGGGCGATTTTAAGCGCTCCCATGCACACTGTATAATCTGCGCTAAACGCGCATGGGCTAGGAGTGCCGTTTTGATCTAGTCCGCTTGGGATATCCACAGCGATTTTTAGGGCTTTGGCGTGGTTAGCACGCCCTAGTATCTCGCATACTTTCTCGTCCATATCGCGCGATAAACCGCTTCCAAAAACGCCGTCGATTATGCAATCAAATTTGAAATTTTCCAAATTTTGGCTAAATTTCACGCCGACTTTTTTGGCAATTTCACTTTGGAGTTTAAACGCTTCGTTTTTTGGCTCGCCAAAGATTAAAAACGCCTCGCACAAATAATCCCCGCTTAGCCTGCGAAGCACGCAAATAGCGTCGTTTGCGTTATTTCCTGCGCCACATAGGGCTAAAATTTTTGCCCCCTTTTTCAGCTTTTTGCGGATTAGAATTTCTGCGCCACTAGCGGCGTTTTCCATTAAAATTTTCTCATCAATGCCTAAATTTTGGCTTGCGTTTTTGTCAAATTCGGCTGTGCTAAAATACAAATTTTTCATATCTCGCTCCTAGTTCGAAAGCTCAGAGCTTCGAGTAAATGGCCCTTTGCGATGACTTCGCTCTCGCTTAGATCAGCGATACTGCGCGCTACTTTTTTGGTTTTTATAATCCCTCTTTGGCTTAGATTATACCTGCTAATCGCGCTTTCTAGGATATTTTGCGCGCTTGATTCCAAAACGCAAAATTTCTGCACATCCTTATCGCTTAATTTCGCGTTTAGCTCGCTTTGCTGCCTTAGTTTTTGCGCGCGAAAGGCGCACACCACCCTCTCATACATCTCTTCGCTAGATATGCTAGTTCTATCGTCCTTGCTGACCTCGTCCATAGCCACATACAGATCAATCCTATCAAGCAGTGGCCCAGAAATCACGCTTTTGTATTTTTTGATTTCGTTTGCCGAGCACGAGCATGAGGTCGATTGCGAAAACAAATGTCCGCACGGGCAGGGGTTTTGCGCTGCGACAAAGATAAATTTCGTCTCATACTCGGTTTTGGAATTTACTCGCGAGATTAAAATTTTATTATCTTCAAGTGGTTCTCGCAGACTTTCTAAAATTTGCTTTCCAAAGTGCGGAAGCTCGTCGAAAAACAGCTCGCCGCCGTTTGCCAAAGCCACTTCGCCGATACGCGCTCCAAGCGAACCACCGCCGAAAATCGAGCTTCTAGTGCTTGTGTGATGAGGCGAACGAAAGGCTCTGAGTGCGCTAAAATCGACATTTTTGTTGTTTAATGACTCGTAAGCGCATGATAGCAAAATCTCACTCACGCTTTGAGGTGGCAAAATTTGGGCTATGCGTTTAGCGCACATTGATTTGCCGCACCCTGGACTGCCCTCAAAAAGTATATTGTGCATACCGCTAGCGGCGATTAGGCTCGCTCTTTTGGCTCTTTCTTGACCTTTTATGTCTTTGAAATTTAGGGTGAAATTTCGGTTTGGGACATAAATTTCACTGCCTATTTTGATAACATCTTTGAAAATCGGGTGAGTTTCGCTCATAAGGCAGGTCGTGGCAAATTCATCATCGCTAAAAAATCTAATCGCTTCTGCTAAATTTTCGACCGCATAAACCTCGTAATTTGGGATTGTGCAGGCTCTAAGCGCGATTTCTTTTGGCACTAAAATTTTAGCATTTTTCACATGCGCGCTTAAAAACAGCAGTGTCGAAAACAAAGAGGCTGTGGATTTGAGCGCCCCGTCAAGTCCAAGCTCGCCAAATACGAAAAAATCGTCCCCAAAGCTCTCTTTTTGCAAAGCGATTAAAAGCGCGATTGCAAGGTCGAAGTGCGAGCCGTTTTTGGGCACATCAGAGGGGGAGAGATTTATAATGATTTTAGAGGCTGGGAATTTGAAATTTAGGCTCATCAAAGCCGCTTTTACCCTGCTTTCGCTCTCTTTAATCGTAGCTCCGGCAAGTCCAACGATATTAAAGCCAGGAAGACCTCTTACAAATGTGCTTTCTACACTGACACTGATTAAAGTATCGGTAAAAACAGCGCATTTTAGAGATTTCATTTTGATTTTTCTTTTTTGTTTTTGCGGTATTCTTTGTCAAATTTTTTGCGGTTATTGTAGCCTATGCGCTCGATAAAAAGGTGCCCGTCTAAGTGGTCTAGCTCGTGCTGGATACACACGGCTAAAAGCTCATCGGCGCTTAGTTCGTGTTTTTGCCCGTTTCTGTCTTGGTAATTTAGCGTGATTTTGCGCGCTCTTTTTACCTCTTCGTAGTATCCTGGCACGCTAAGGCAGCCTTCTTGGTAGATGATTTCATCTTCTTTTTGTGTGATTACGGGGTTTATGAGTTCGAGCAAATCGGCTTTGTCTTGCACGCCCTCTTCGTTGGCTAAATTTATCACAACGGCTCTGATTGGATTAGCCACTTGGATAGCAGCTAGTCCAATGCCGTTTTTGCTTATCATGGTTTCATACATATCGTCTAAAAATTTCGCCAGCTCATCGTCAAATTTGACGACCTCTTTGGAGCGAACATGAAGCTTTTTGTTCGGATATGTAAGAATTTCTAAAACCATTATTTAAAACTCTTTTCCAATACCTTGTCGATTAGTCCATACTCGCTGGCCTCTTTCGCGCTCATGAAAAAATCTCTCTCGCAGTCTTTTTCGATATCGCTTAAATTTTTGCCTGTGTTTTGAGCTAAAATTTGATTTAGTTGCGATTTCATACGCAAAATTTCTTTTGCTTGGATTTCGATATCAGTGGCTTGGCCCTGGGCACCGCCGAGAGGTTGGTGAATCATAATGCGCGCATTTGGTAGGGCGTATCGTTTGCCCTTGGTGCCACAACTAAGCAAAAATGCGCCCATTGAAGCAGCCTGACCTATGCAGATCGTGCTGACATCTGGTTTGATGTAATTCATAGTATCATAAATGCTAAATCCGCTCGTAACCACGCCACCAGGGCTGTTGATATACATATAGATATCTTTGTCTGGATCTTCTGCTTCTAAAAATAGCAATTGGGCTACGATTGCGCTGGCTACATCGTCGTTGATTTCGCCACTTAGCATTACAATGCGATCTTTAAGCAAGCGAGAGTAGATATCATAGCTCCTCTCGCCTCTGCTTGTTTGCTCGATTACATAAGGTAAAAACATTATTCGCCTTCTTTGTCGTCTTTGTTTTTGCTAAAAATATTGTTGAAAAGTTTTTCCTCGATTAGCGCCATTTTAACAGCCGGTAAAACACCTCTTTTGCGATATTCTTCAAGGTGAGCTTTCGGATCTAAGCCGTTTGAGTAGGCTTCGAAGTAAATGGCTTGGATTAGCTCTTGATCGCTTACATCGATACCGCGTTTTTTAGCCAAAGCGTCGATCAAAAATGTGATTTTTACGCTTTTTTCTGCGCCGGCTCTAAATTCATCGCGTTTTTTCTCGATTGCTTTTTGATCTTTTTTAAATTCTTCGATTGTAGCCTCGTCAAATGAACGCCAAGCGTTGTTGAATTGTAAATTTATCTCTTGCTCGACGATTGATTTTGGCAAATCAAAGTTAAATTTCTCAGCCAAAGCATCAGCCATTTTTGGTTTTAACTCTTCTTCGATTTTTTTGCGAAGTTTGTCGTTTTTAAGTTGTTCTTTAATCGTGCTTTCAACCTTTTCTTTTGTAGGTTTTTCCTCGCCTGGAAGTATGCGTTTTAGCATATCCTCATCAAGTTCAGTGGCTGGTTTTTTGCACTGAATTTCATGTAGTTTTACTTTAAAAATCGCGTCTTTTCCCGCAAGGTGTTTCGCGCCGTATTCAGCTGGGAATTTCACGCTTACATCGCGCTCCTCGCCGACTTTTAGACCAATCATACCATCCTCGAAACCCGGGATAAATTGATTTGAGCCGATTTCAAGCACATAATCTTTTGCTTCGCCACCCTCGAAAGCCTCATTATCAACGAAACCTTTGAAGTCAAATTTGGCAAAATCGCCCTTTTCAAGCTCTGTTTTATCTGATTTTTCTAGTGGAGCGACCATTAATAAAATTTTATTTATCTCGTCCTCAATCTCTTTTTTGGTTACGCGAGGTGTCGAAAATTCAGGGATTAGCTCCTCGTATCCGTCGATATTGACCTCTGGGCGGAAAGAAATTTCCATCTCTACATCGATATTTCCGTCTTTTTCATCGTATTTAGAAAAAATTGGCTCGCCGATTACTTCATCAGCTTTTTTATTTACGCTTTTGATTGATTCGTCGATGATATTTTTAAAAATCTCTTGTTTTGCGTCTTGTTCTAACTGCGCGCCGTATCGTTTCATCACGACTGCTACTGGGACTTTGCCCTTTCTGAAACCGTCGATTTTAAGGTTTTTGGCGGCTTTTTTAGCAAGATCATCTACTTTTTTAGCGATAGTGTCTGCATCGATTTTTGTGCTTGCTACTGCGTTAGCAGAGTTTGTTAGCTTTGCATTGATTTCCATAAATTTCCTTTTAAAAAATTTTAAAATTAAAGCGCAGAATATACCAAAATTTTGCTTAATAATTTTAAAATTTGGCAAATTTTATTGTTTGGGGCTAAATTTTGCTTTTAAATTTTAGCGTTATAAAAGGGGAGTTTAAGTAATATGCGCGAAAAATTTTAAAGGAAAAATATGGACGAAAAAAGCAGGGAAGAATTCGCTTCTTGTGTCGCTAAAATGCTAACTTTGCTTGGCGAAAATCCTGAGCGCGAAGGGTTAATAAAAACGCCAATGCGTGTGGCAAAAGCGTATGAATTTCTTACTAGTGGATACGAGCAAGACCCCAAAGATGTGCTAAATGACGCACTTTTTGAGAGTTCAAATAATGAAATGGTGCTTATTAAGGATATTGAATTTTACAGCCTTTGCGAACACCACCTTTTGCCTATTATCGGGCGGGCGCATGTGGCGTATATACCTAATAAAAAGGTCGTTGGACTATCCAAAATTCCGCGTATGGTAAATATTTTCGCACGAAGATTACAAATCCAAGAACAACTCACCGAACAAATCGCAAACGCTATCCAAGAGGTCATCAAGCCCCTTGGCGTGGGTGTCGTAATCCAAGCCCGCCACATGTGTATGGAAATGCGTGGCGTGCAAAAAATCAACTCCACCACGACAACCTCGGCTTTGCGTGGGCTATTTATCAGCCGAAACGACACCAGAAAAGAGTTTTTTGATTTGATAAATTCGCCAAAAACATTTGGATTTTAGCGTCGGTAAGTTAAGGTGAAATTTAGTCTAATGATTATATTATCAAACTAGCTTTCAAAAGATTAAATATATCTCATTAATAAAAATTTAAGAAAGGAAATTTATGGAGCGTGTTTATTTAGACAATAACGCTACAACTATGGTCGATCCCGAAGTTTTCGAGGCGATGAAGCCATATTTTTGTGAAAAATTTGGAAACCCAAATTCACTACATAGCTTCGGTAGCGAAACCCACCCGGCTCTAAGACGGGCTATGGACGAGCTATACGAGGGGATTGGCGCAGCAGACGCGGACGATATCGTCATCACAAGCTGTGCGACAGAGAGCAACAACTGGGTTTTAAAAGGGATTTATTACGACAAAATTTTATCAGGCGAAAAGGACAATATCATAATTAGCTCTGTCGAGCACCCAGCTATCAGCGCGACCTGTGAGTTTTTGGAGCGAGTGTGCGGGGTCAAAATCATCAGGCTAGGCGTGGATAGCAACGGCTTAATCAGCCTAGATGAACTAAGAGAGAAAATCAATGACAAAACAGCCCTTGTTAGCGTAATGTGGGCAAACAACGAAACAGGCACGATTTTCCCCGTAAAGCAAATCGCAGATATCGCGCACGAATTTGGCGCACTTTATCACACAGACGCTGTGCAAGCAATGGGAAAAATCCCTGTAAATGTGCGCGCAGCAGGCGTGGATTTTTTAAGCCTTTCTGGACATAAATTTCACGCTCCAAAGGGCGTCGGCGCGTTATATATCAAAGATAGCAAACCACTTACTAGCCTACTTCACGGTGGCGAGCACATGGGCGGGCGCAGATCTGGCACACTAAATGTCGCTAGTATAGTAGGCCTTGGCAAGGCAATGGAGTTAGCGAATAAATTTATGGCTTTTGAAAATTCGCATGTCAAAAGGCTACGCGATAAATTAGAGGACGCTTTGCTTGAAATTCCACATGTCTATGTCGTGGGAGAGCGCGAAATTCGCGTGCCAAATACGATTTTAGCCTCGATTCAAGGCGTAGAGGGCGAGGCTATGCTTTGGGATCTAAACAAAGCCGGAATCGCTGCTAGCACGGGCTCAGCATGCGCTAGCGAAGCATTAGAAAACAACCCAATCATGGAAGCAATCGGCGCAGATAAAGAGCTAGCTCACACAGCGCTTCGTTTATCTCTTTCTCGCTTTAATACAGAGGCCGAGATTGATTATGCCATAGAGCATATCAGCAAGGCAATCACGAGACTTCGCGGGATTTCTAGCACATTTGCTTACGCCCCACAAGGTTATCAAAAATAAGGATTTAAAATGGCAAAAAACGATTTAATAAATGGTTCGATTTGGGAGCAATACTCAAACAAGGTTCAAGATCGCATGAATAACCCTAAATTTATGGGCGAAATCACAGAGGAGGAAGCTGCTGCGCGCGGTGCAAAGCTAATCGTGGCTGATTTTGGCGCAGAGAGCTGTGGGGACGCTGTGAGATTATACTGGCTCATCGACCCTGCTACTGACATTATTATAGACGCTAAATTTAAAAGCTTTGGCTGTGGCACGGCAATCGCTAGTAGCGACACTATGGCAGCACTTTGTATCGGCAAAACCGTCGATCAAGCCGTAAAGATTACAAATTTAGATGTCGAGCGCGATATGCGCGATACCCCTGACGAGCCGGCTGTCCCACCGCAAAAAATGCACTGCTCGGTAATGGCGTATGATGTCATCAAAGCAGCCGCGGCAAAATACAAAGGCATAGATCCTGAGCATTTCGAAGATGAGATTATCGTGTGCGAGTGCGCTAGGGTGAGCCTTGGCACGATAAAAGAGGTTATTAAGCTAAATGATTTAAAAACCGTCGAGCAAATCACACAATACACAAAGGCTGGCGCGTTTTGTAAATCTTGTATTAGACCCGGTGGGCATGAGGCTAGGGAGTATTATTTAGAGGATATTTTAGCTCAAACAAGAGAGGAAATGGAGCTAGAAAAACTCCAAGCCCAAGCCGGTGCGTGTGCGAGTTCTGGCGCGACGCCAGAGGCGAAACTAAGCTTTGAAGAGCTAAATTTAATCGGCAAATTTAAAGCGGTCGAGGCGATACTCGATAGCGATATTCGCCCAATGCTTCAAATGGACGGCGGAAATCTCGATGTCATCGACATCAAACCAAGCGATGACGGCAAAACTGACATTTATATTCGCTATTTGGGTGCGTGTTCAGGGTGTGCTAGTGGCGCAGGCGCGACGCTATATGCAATCGAAGCAGTTTTGAAGGATAATTTAAGCGAAAATATCCGCGTAATGCCGATTTGATGATACGCAGGCTAAATTTGAGCTTTTGCTTCAAATTTAGCCGAATTTTAAATTTCATAAATTTTAAATTTTCTAAAACACACGCTTTGAATTTTAAATTCACAGATTGCTTTGGCGATAAATCGCCTTGCAATGACAAATCAATGCTTTTAAATTTTGCCTGCTAATGAATTAAAAATTTAAACGCTAAATTCGCAAATTTCGCGCCATAATAAATTTTATTCTAATCCTAAATTTAGTATAATCACGGGATATTTTTTATTTAAGGACAAATCATGAGACCAGTTATACTCGATAGCGTAAAACACGCAGACCTAAAATACCACGCAGACGCGATTCCAAACGAGCCGTTTGTGCCTGTAATCGCGCCTGAGGTTCCAGCGTGTTCTGATAAATTAGTCATCGTTTTTACAAACGAACCTGAGCCAAAAATGGTAGCACTTCTAGGCCGTTCAAAAAACCTTTTAATCGACAAAAGCTACAAAGGCATGGTGCCATCAGCTATCCAAAACTACCCATTTTTCCTAGCCAAAATCGAAGATCGCATGGTGATTTGCTTCGATGAGGACGCCAAACAAATCAAAGGCGAGGGCGAGGCGCTGTTTGAAGACGGCAAACCAACGCAGTTTTTGGAAAATTTGAAAAGCGTAATGAAAAACTACTGGGAGCTAAACGCCATTACTAGCGAGGCTGCAAAAGAGCTAAAAGAGGCTGGCGTTTTGGAGGCAAAAGAGCTAAATATCCAAAGAGATGGCGAGACGATTACGCTATTAAACGGCTTTTTGATACTAAACCGCGAAAAACTTTTGAGCCTAGATGATAAAAAACTAGCCGAATTTGCGCGCAAAGGCTATTTGGAGCTAGCGTTTTTCCACCTAAAAAGCCTAAGCAATCTACAAACCCTAGGCGATAAAATCATGGCAAAAGACGCGCCAAAAAGCAATTAAAGAGCAAATTTAAAGGAAATTTAATGATACCATTTAGCGATGAAGAGCTTTTAAATCCTGTCAAGGCTAGCCTCGATACTATCCGCCCAATGCTACAAAACGACGGCGGTGATATGGAGCTTCGTGGCATTAAAAACGGCGTTGTGTATGTCACGCTCACAGGACATTGTCATGGTTGTGCAGCTAGCGGACAGACGCTGAAATTTGGCGTAGAAAGACAGCTTCGTATGGATATTCACCCAGAACTTAGCGTCGTAAATATCCCACAAGGCGAGAAATTTGAGCTATAAATCAAAGGGGCTAAACGCCCTAAAATCTGGCAAATTTGAGTTTGCTAAAACATTTTTTGCCCTAGCGCAAGAGCAAAAACCAAGCGATGAGCTTTTGTTTTTAATCGAGCTTTGCGATTTGGGGCTTAGCGAGCCAGAAGAGGCCTTGATGCTGTATGAATTTTACACTCTAAAACCCAAGCCAAAACCTAGCGTTTTGTTTCGAATTTTAAACTCAATTAACGAAAAAATCGCTAAGAAAAATGCTGAAATTTCAAAGAAATTTTCAGATGAGGCTGAGGGGATAGACGCGATTTTATACAAAGATTTCATGCGCGCTGTAAAGGAGAGTGGAAGCTTCAAAAATGTCTTTGAGAGCGTGATTTTCTCGTCAAAAATCGCGGTTGAGAACAAAGACGAGATGATTGAGTTTTTGCAAAATTTACTTGCAAATGGATTTGATGAAATTTGCATTAATTATATCGAGGCGAGTTCGGAGCATTTTGCTGGGGATTTGCGCCTAGATGAGATTATAAAAAAGATAAAAAATGAAAATAGGGATTAAAAATAGTTTTATCACCGATAATTCGGGCGAGTGCGAGAGCGGGTGCTATTTTGTGCAAACTAGCGCAAATGCCAAATTTAGCGCACAAGCTGAGCAAAACGGCGCGCAAATCATTTCTATTAGCGAAGCAAAGGCGCTTTTAGGGATTGATGAGAGTATCAAAATCGTAGGCATTACCGGCACCAACGGCAAGACCACGACCGCAGCACTGATTTATTCTATGCTTTTGGATTTGGGGTATTCTGTGGGGCTGTGTGGCACCAGAGGGGCTTTCATAAACGATAAAAGAATCGATGAAAAGGGGCTTACGACAAGCTCTGTTTTTAAAACGATGAGTTATTTGCTAGAAGCAACTAAGCAAAAATGCGAATTTTTCGTCATGGAGGTTAGCTCTCACGCAATCGCGCAAAACCGCATTGAAGGGCTAAATTTCGCGCTTAAAATTTTTACAAATTTAAGCCAAGACCATTTGGATTATCATAAAACTATGAGCGAATACGCCGCGGTAAAAAGCTCGTTTTTCGCCGATGAGAGCGCAAAGCTTATCAACAAAGACGACGGCCATATCGAATTTAATCTAAAAAATGCCCTAACTTATGGCGTGAAAAATCCAGCCACTTTTAGCGTGCTAGCTTACAGCGTAAAAGGCGCAATCGACGCTATGATAAAAACTCCAAATGGCGAGTTTGAAATTTCTAGCGAATTAATCGGCGAATTTAACCTTTACAACGCCCTAGCAGCGTTTGGCGCAGTTAAAATGCTAACTAATAAAAACGAAAAAGATATAGCAAAGGCAATGTCAAATTTCGCAGGTGTTGAGGGTAGGGTGCAAGTAGTGGCTAAAAACCCCCTTGTCATCGTGGATTTCGCCCATACGCCAGATGGGATCGAAAAGGTGCTAAATGCGCTCAAAGATAACGAACTAATCGTGGTTTTTGGCGCAGGTGGCGACAGAGATCCTCTAAAACGCCCATTAATGGGGGCTATGGTGGAGCATTTCGCTAAATTTGCAATCATCACTAGCGATAATCCACGAAGCGAAGACCCCGAAAAAATCATCGCGCAAATCGAAGAGGGTATGCGAGATAAAGAAAAAATCACAAAAATCGCAGATCGCAAAGAGGCGATTAAAAAAGCCATAAATTTAGCGCAAAATGGCGAAGTGGTCGTGATTTTGGGTAAGGGCGATGAAACATATCAAGAAATCAAGGGCGTAAAATATCCATTTAGCGATAAAGATGTCGTTTTAGAGATTTTAAAGGAGCAAAAATGAAAATAACAATGCTTCAAAGCAAAATTCACAGAGCCCGTGTAACGGACGCAAATTTAAATTATGTCGGCTCGATTACGATTGATAAAGAGCTTTTAAAAGCTAGCGGTATGATTGAGTTTCAAAAGGTTGAAATTTTAAATATCAACAACGGCGAGCGATTTAGCACATATATCATCGAGGGCGAGAAAAAGGGCGAGATTTGCCTAAATGGCGCGGCTGCGCGCAAAGTTTGCGTAGGCGATGTCATAATTATCGTAAGTTATGCTGATATGAAACCCGAGGAAGCGAAAAAATTCAAGCCAAAAATCGTGCATGTAAATGAAAAAAATGAGATTGTGGAGTAAGAGATGTTTGAGGGAATGGATTTTTCTAAAATGGGTGAAATGATCGAGCAAATGCAAGAAAAAGCAAAGCAGATCCAAGAAGAAAACGCCAAAAAAGAATTTAGCGTCAAAGTCGGCGCTGGTATGGTCGCTATCAAAATCAACGGCGCTGGCGAGGTTTTAGATGTGGAGATCGACGATAGCCTTTTGGAGGATAAAGATAGCTTGCAAATTTTGCTAATCTCAGCGATAAATGACGCCGTAAAACTCATAGAAAACGAAAAGAAAAACGCCGCAACCGCCATGCTAGGCGGTCTTGGCGGACTAGGCGGATTTGGCGCGAATTAGGAATAAAAATGGAAATTTTAAAGGAATTTAAAGAGTATTTGCGCGAAAACCCACTTCAAGCGCCTAGTTTTCACCCATATTTCGAAGAGGCGTTAAATTATATGTTGGGTGCTGGTGGGAAGCATTTTCGCGCTCAACTGCTTCTTGGCGTGGTCGCTGCTATAAATAAAAATAAATTTGCAGACGCCCTGCCTGTCGCAAAAGCCCTAGAAATGGTGCATACATACTCGCTAATCCACGATGATTTACCCGCTATGGATAATGCTGATTTTAGGCGCGCTCATCAAACCATACACAAAAAATACGATGAGGTTACAGCGATACTCGTGGGCGACGCGTTAAATACTGACGCGTTTTTGGTGATTTCTAAGTCAAATTTAAGCGCAGAGATTAAGGTAAAATGCGTTGAAATTTTAGCCAAAAATGCTGGTTCGGCGGGCATGGTTTTGGGTCAAGCGATTGATTGTTATTTTGAGAAAAAACACCTAGAAATATCAGATTTAAAATTTTTGCACCTTCACAAAACAGGCGCCCTAATAGCGGCTTCGTTTGAATTAGGCGCTGTTATTGCGGGTTTGGGCGATGAAAAGGCGAGGAAATTTTATGGCGTCGGGCTAAATTTAGGACTAGCTTTTCAGATACAAGATGACATCATCGACGCCACGCAAAGCTCCCAAACCGCAGGAAAGCCTACTATGCACGACGGGGATAAAAATTCTTTTACGAATTTACTCGGCGTCGAACGCGCCAAAGAGTATAAAAACTCACTCATTTCGCAAATCGAAGAAAGCATGAGCGACGAGAGTGAAAATTTGCAAAATTTAGTATCAAATTTGATAAACAAATATCTGAAAGGATAAAAATGAGAAGTAAAATTTCAAACACCATTAAATTTTTGAGTGCAGATATGATCCAAAAGGCTAATTCTGGCCACCCAGGCACTCCTATGGGGCTAAGCGATGTGATGAGCGTGCTTATGGAAAAGCTAGTGCATAATCCAAAAAACCCAAACTGGCTAAACCGCGATCGCCTAGTGTTTTCCGGCGGTCATGCAAGTGCTTTGGTGTATAGCTATCTATATTTGAGTGGCTATGATATCGCGCTGGAAGATTTGAAAAATTTCCGTCAGCTCCACTCCAAAACCCCAGGTCACCCAGAAATCACAACCCCTGGCGTAGAAATCGCCACAGGTCCGCTAGGTCAAGGCGTAGCAAACGCTGTGGGCTTTGCAATGGCGGCAAAATACGCTGCAAATTTGCTAAATGATGAAAATACAAAGGTAATCGATCATAAAATTTACTGCCTTTGCGGGGATGGCGATTTAGAAGAAGGTATCAGCTACGAAGCATGCGCGCTGGCAGGTTGCCACAGCCTAGATAATCTCGTCATTATCTACGATAGCAACAAAATCACGATTGATGGCTCA
Source organism: Campylobacter sp. JMF_11 EL3 (assembly GCF_027736965.1). Lineage (NCBI taxonomy): Bacteria > Pseudomonadati > Campylobacterota > Epsilonproteobacteria > Campylobacterales > Campylobacteraceae > Campylobacter > Campylobacter sp. JMF_11 EL3. The sequence goes on along the minus strand of NZ_JAOVTJ010000002.1, from coordinate 143,494 downwards.
ACTTCGATTGCGTGGGACGAGGATATCAAGGTTCGCTTCGAAGCCCAAGGCTTCGAGGTGGCTCGCATAGACGGACACAATTTCGATCAAATCGAATTTGCCCTAGATGAGGCCAAAAACAAAACCAAACCATACCTAATCATCGCAAATACCGCTATCGGCAAGGGTGCATTAGAGCTAGAAGGTAGCCACAAAACTCACGGCGCACCTTTGGGTGAGGATCTCATAAAAAGAGCCAAAGAGGCGCTTGGATTTGACCCTAATGAGAGTTTTAGTGTGAGCGAAGATGTGCTTTTCACTACTCGCGCAGCCGTAGAAAAGGGCGATTTGGCTGAGAAACTATGGAACGAAAAAATCGCAAATTTAAGCGCAGAGAAGAAAAATTTATTAAACTCGCTTCAAAATCCAAATTTTGACGCTATACAATTCCCTGATTTTAGCGGTCAAAAGGTCGCTACGCGCGATAGCAATGGCAAAATTTTAAACGCAATTGCGGCTGCGCTTCCTAGCTTCATAGGCGGAAGCGCAGACCTTGCGGCCTCTAATAAGACCGAATTAAAGGGCTTTGGTGACTTTCCGTATGGCAAAAATTTCCACTTCGGGATTCGCGAACACTCAATGGCTGCGATAAATAACGCCATTGCCAGATATGGGCTGTTTATCCCATTTTCTGCGACATTTTTTATTTTCAGCGACTATCTCAAAAATAGTGCTAGAATGGCGGCACTTATGAGCCTAAGGCACTATTTCGTTTTCACTCACGATAGTATCGGTGTGGGCGAGGACGGCCCGACTCACGAGCCAATCGAGCAACTCTCAACCTTCCGCGCAATGCCGAATTTCTACACCTTCCGTCCAGCTGACGGCAACGAAAATGTAGAGTGCTGGCGCGCAGCACTGGCTACAAATGCCCCTGCTGCCTTTGTTTGCTCACGCCAAGGCTTAGAGGCTTTGCCAAAGGCTGTATTTGGCGAGGCAAAAAACGGCGCGTATTTGATCAAAGAGTGCGAAAACGCCGATATCACGCTAGTAGCTAGCGGTAGCGAAGTAGGAATCTGCCTAAAAGCCGCCGCGCTTTTACAAAGCGAAAATATCAGAGCAAATGTCGTTAGTGCGCCTTGTTTCGAGCTTTTGTGCGAACAAAGTGAAGAATACAGGGCTAGAATTTTCAAAGGCAAAGTCCTAGCCGTCGAGGCTGCAAGTGCGCTAGAATGGTATAAATTCGCTGATGAAATTTTAGGCATGAAGAGTTTTGGCGAGAGCGCACCAGCTGGCGAGCTATTCAAGCTTTTCGGTTTTAGCGATCTAAATGTCGCAAACGAAGCGAAAAAACTTCTAAACAGATAATACAAAATTTAGCCAAATTTCAAAATTTGGCTAAATTCCTTTTAAATTTCACTAAATTTTACTTGCAATCGCTTGGCGAAATTACGATAGAAGCTAGGTTAGCATCGATCCCAGGTAGGGTGTAGCGCCACTCCATGGCGATTTCGTTATCTCTGTATTCGGCTAGCTCCTCGGCCTTGCAGTAAAGCTCCAAAAGCTCGCCACTTTTCAAAACCAAATTCGAGCGCAATTTGTCCTCGATTTCGCCTATTTTCGCCATTGCCTCTGGCGGAAGGTTGAATTCATAGTAGTGCGTTAGTAGGTTGTCTTGGCAGGTTATATCGCTATAAATCACAACGCCGTTTTTGTATGGCAAATCCTTTTTGCTAGCCTTGATTAGCGCGATAGTTTCGGCGTTTTGGCATTTATCGGCGTTTTCTTGTTCGCTTTTATTTTGATTTGGAGCCGATAAAATTATCGTTTGCGTGGAAGTGGCTGGCGCCACTGCCGTCTCGGGCTCACTTGGCGCGAGATTTTTTGTATTAGGCTCATTTGAAACACTCGGCGCGCTTTTTTCTTGTGCGAAATTTGGCGCTTCTAGCCTCTCTGGCGCGCTTACAATTTCATTTGAGCTATCTTTGCTCGCATCAAAAATAGCTGGCGTATCAGGTATGGCTAGCGTGGTAGAATTTATAGGTTTTGTCGGTGTTGCGGAGTTTGCGGCGGCGATTTTGTCAAATTCGCGCGAAATTTCTAGCTCTATGGAATCATTTTTTTTCGTGTTTGCTAAGCACTGTTTTCCTCTTTTTTTCTCCTCCCCGCACCCCACTAAAAGCACCAAAAGACTAGCCAAAACTAGAAATTTTCTCATAAATTTCCTTTTTTTTAAATTTTGCAAGAATTATAACGATTTAGGCTTAAATTTGTAATAGCAAAATTTAGCCAAATTTAATATATGATTAAAATAAATTTACCACGGGAGTGTATAATCCTCGCATTTTATCTCATTTTAAAGGAGTTTTAATGAAAAAATCTCTACTTAGCCTTAGCGTAGTTGCGATGATTGCGCTTAGCGGTTGCTCTAACAAATCGGAAACTTTGGGACCTGATGTCTATGACGAGCATGGATTAAACCAAGAACAAAACGCCAAAACTATCCAAATTCTCTCAATCGTTCCAGCCAAGGTCAGGGTCGATAATACCGAAAACAAACGCCTAGCCCAAGCCGCAGGTGGCGTAGTAGGCGCTGTGGGCGGAGCTGTGCTAGGTCATAAAATGGGCGGTCGCCACGAAACAGGCGGAGCTGTGGCTGGTGGCGCGATAGGTGGCGTGCTAGGAGCGGGAGCGGGATCGATGGTAAGCGATACCAAGGTAATCGACGCCGTGACAATCACATATAAAGATGGTAAAGCGCTTAAAAGCTCGACACAAGCAGGTCGCGTGTGCCAGTATGCTAATGGCGAAGCGCTGATGATTTCATCATACTCTGGCGAGACGAGAATCCAGCCAAACGCGGTGTGCGCTGATTAAATTTAGCCGAATTTACCCGTGAAATTTACGGGTAAATTCCACTTTACAAAAAATCTAAAATTTACAAATTTTTATTAAAATATAGAACAAATTTCAAAATTTAGGATTACAATGAAACTTCAAATGTCCCTAATCTCGGCTGCTTGCGTGGTGATAATCATAGCAGGACTTAAAGCTGCTGGCTCGATTATCGTGCCGTTTTTGCTAGCGATTTTTATCACGGTTTTGATTTCTCCACTAATGCTATCTATCCAAAAACTGCGCGTAGGGCGATTGTTTAGCTTTTTGATCGTGGTTTTGGGATTTCTTGGTGTTATGGGATTTATGGGTGATATCGTATTTAAGGCGGTCAGAGAGTTTTCGGCGCAGTTACCAGAGCTGGGGGCGAAATTTAACCAGGTCCTAGGTGGCGCGCAAGAGCGGCTGAATAATTATGGCATTGATTTTGATCTAGCTAGCCTCGGTGCTGAGCCCTCTGAAATGGTATCTCGCGCGACAGCTGTGGCGAAAAAAACAGGCGGAATTGTCAGCACCGGGTTTTTCGTCTTTATTTTGGTCTCTTTCATGGTCTTTGAAAGCTCGGTAATTGATGCGAAAATCAAATATTTTTCTGCTCGCAACCGCGGTATGCATAAATTTATGAAAAAATTTGCCCCAAGCCTGAAAAAATATCTACTTATCAAAACGATTTCAAGCGCCACGACAGGTGCGCTAATCGGGCTTTGTCTGTGGCTACTTGGCGTGCCGTATGCAGCACTTTGGGGGATAGTAGCGTTTATGCTAAATTATATCCCTACAATCGGCTCTATAATCGCCGTTTTTCCGACACTTTTCGTGACATTGGCGACAATGGATTTAAGCGTGAGTATTTGGGTCGTGGCGATCTATCTTATCATAAATGTCGTCATCGGAAATATCATCGAACCGCGCTTCATGGGCGAGGGGCTGGGGCTTTCGACACTAAGCGTGCTTGGAGGTCTTCTTCTTTGGGGATTTGTCTTTGGTGTGGGAGGTATGTTTTTGGCTGTGCCACTTACTATGAGCATACAAATCGCGCTAAATTCAAACGAACGCACGAAATCTATCGCCACGCTTTTAAGCAATAAAATTGAGCATTAAATTTTAAAATTTCAAATTTCGCTAGGGAAATCCTAGCGAAATTTAGCTATTAAACATAGCCTTGATCTATCATCGCATCGGCTACTTTGCGGAAACCTGCGATATTTGAGCCAAGCACAAGGTTGCCCTCATCGCCGAATTCTTTCGAAGTTTCGTAACTAGTGCGGAAGATATGCCTCATAATCTCGTGTAACCTGCCATCGACCTCTTCGAAACTCCATGATTCAAGTTGCGCATTTTGCATCATTTCTAAGCCACTTGTCGCCACGCCACCAGCATTTGCTGCTTTTGCAGGGCCAAATAAAAAGTCTTTTTGGCTTAGCATAAAATCAATCGCAGCTAGCGTGCTAGGCATGTTTGCCCCCTCGCATACAAGGCGACATCCGTTTGCGTATAGTGTTTTGGCGTCATCTAAGCTTAGCTCGTTTTGCGTAGCGCTTGGGAAGGCTGCGTCGCATTTGACGCTCCATACGCCGTTTCTGCCCTCTGGATACTCGCTAACTGGGGTAAATTTAGCGTTTTTGCGCTCTTTGACATACTCTGCAAGACCTACTCTAAGCTCTTCTTTTAGCTTTTTTAGAAGTGCCAAATCAATGCCATCTGGATCGTAGATAAAGCCGGTAGAATCACTAACGGTAACCGGTTTGGCTTCTAGTTGATATAGTTTTTCGACTGTGTAGATTGCGACATTTCCTGCGCCTGAGATTGCGCAGACTTTGCCACGAAGTGCTTCGCCTTTTTTAGCTAGCATTTCTTGTGCGAAATACACTGAGCCATATCCTGTGGCTTGCGTGCGAGCTAGGCTTCCGCCCCATGCTAGGCCTTTGCCAGTAAGAGCGCCATCAAATCTGCGAGTGATTTTTTTGTATGCGCCATACATATAGCCGATCTCTCTACCGCCCACGCCGATATCGCCGGCTGGGACATCTGTATTTTCGCTAATAAGCCTGTGAAGCTCTAACATAAATGCTTGGCAAAATCTCATAATTTCGCCGTCGCTTTTGCCTTTTGGATCGAAATTTGCGCCACCTTTGCCGCCGCCGATATTAACGCCTGTGAGTGAATTTTTGAAAATTTGCTCGAAACCTAAAAATTTCAAAACACCCATATTTACGCTAGGGTGAAATCTAAGACCGCCTTTGTATGGGCCAAGCGCTGAGTTAAACTCGACGCGGTATCCCGTATGCACGCAAGGCTCGCCACGATCGTTTGTATAGACTACGCGAAAGCTCAGGCTTCTCTCTGGCACGGTGATTCGCTCTAAAATTTTGTGTTTTGTGTATTTTTCTTCGCGCTCGATTAGGGGAGCAAGAGAGTTAAAAATTTCAGTCGCTGCTTGTATAAAAACTTCTTCGCCCGGATTTTGCTCTTTTAGGTTGTTTAACAACCCTGCCACATAACTGTTCATATCTCCTCCTTAAATTGGTTTATAATTAAATTTGCTTGCTTTTTTTAGGAAAATTTTAAGTGCGCGCCTCTCGCGCGCGCCGACTTTGTAGCTTATGAGTTGGAGGTATTCTAAGATGTCTTTTTCAGCAATTCCTCTGCTTCTAGCGTATTTGATGAGGATATATTGTGGGATTTTGACCTTAGTGCGTAAAAACGCCTCGGTAAGTTTGGCGTAAATTTCGTGATTTTTAACTGAGCATAAAATTCCAAAAACAAATGGCAAATTTGTGTTTTTGTGCCAAATTTCGCCCAAATCGTAAAATTTCTCCTCCCCTTGCGATAAAATCGCGCGCAGAGCGTTATCACCGATGATGACCTCGCCACTAATGCCTAAAATTCGCGAGAGCATATTTGAGCTCATCGAGGCTGGATCTAGGCGCGGGGTGGTATTTTTACGCACGAGCACGCTTTTTACTTTTTTCTGGGCGACTATGCCAAGAGGGTGGGTGGAGTATTTTTTGTGGCGGGATTCTATGCTAGAAATCACGGCCGCATCGACACGCATTGCGCGCAAATCGCGACAGAGCTTGCTAGGCACGCCTTTTTTGAGTTCTATGAATTTTTTGGTATGCGCTGGCAAAGGTAGAGATTTTAAATACACATGAAAAGGGAGTAAATTTAAATAATCTATCTTGCCAAATCGCATCCATATTCCTATTTTAAAATTCGTAAATTATATTACTATTTTTGTAAGAAAAAGTTAAAATTTTTAAATTAATAAAACGAATAAATTTTGCCACCAAAGAAGTGGCAAAATTTGGATTAATCGGCTTGTGAGATTGAGAGTGAGTTGTATTTGCTAAACTCGACTATGCCCTCGCCACCCTCTTTGAAGTGGATACTGACACCTTTGTCATTTTCCATGTAAATTCCGCTAGCTGAGCGTTGGCGAGTTAGGTTGTGAGTTTTGCCCTCGCTATCAGTCAAAACCGCTGTGTCAAATAAATCGTTTGAAGCTAGGCTTAGTTTTTTGCCATTTTCGGTTTTGAAATTTAGCACTTCCATTTTGGTAGTCGCAGCGGTGTGGTTTTGCTCGTTAATCGCGTCCTCTGGGGATTGGCGAAGCTGCTTTGAGGCGCAACCTGCCAAAAGTAAAAGTGCAGCCGCGCATGAGAGAATTTTGCTCATTTTCTATCCTTTAAAAATGAAATTTTACGCAAGAAATCTTGCAAACGCGCAATTATAGTCAAAATTTTTATTTCAAAAGTAAATAAAAATTTACTATTTTCTACGATTTGCCTAAATTTGCGTTTATTTCATCAATCAGCGATTTTCGCGTCTCCCAAAGCTTAGCCGATAAATCTACTTTGTAGGTTTGTGGGTGGATATTTCGCAGGTATTCGCACCAAAATTTCGCCTTGGCCTTGCGCGAAAATTCGGCGATTTGCATGACGGATTTTTTCTCGCCGACAAATTTGCCATGGACAAATACAGGCTTTAACATAGCCTTTGCGCTGAAATTTTCGAGTTTTTTGCGCTTGTAAGTGTAGAGTGGGTGGAAAATTTCAAGCGGTGCACCTTCATCGATACTTTCATTTTCAAGCGTGATTAAATCCGCTAGTGCCATGCCACTATCTTTGTCATAGAGCCTAAAAAACTGCTTGTAGCCGGGGTTGTTTATCTTGCGTGGGTCGTTTGAAATTTTAATCTTTGGCAAAATTTCGCCCTCTTTTTCGATACCGCTTAGCTTATAAACGCCGCCAAGGCTTGAACTATCGCCACCTGTGATTAATCTCGTGCCAATGCCCCAGCTATCGATTTTAGCGTCGAAAAGTTTGAGCTGATCGATCGCGTATTCGTCCAAATCGTTGCTGGCTGTGATTTTGGCGTCCTTAAATCCAGCGTTATCAAGCATTTTGCGAGATTGTTTTGTCAGATACTCCAAATCGCCAGAATCAATGCGAATTCCAAGCGGTTTGTGGCCTTGCTCGCGAAGTTCTTCAAAAACCTTAATCGCATTTGGCACACCGGAATTTAGCGTATCGTAGGTATCGACGAGCAAAAGCGCGGAGTCTGGGTAAATTTTGGCGTAAGCGCGAAAGGCCTCGATTTCGCTAGGAAAGCTTCCGATCCACGCATGAGAGTGCGTGCCGATAGCTGGTATGTCAAAAATTTTGGCAGCCAAAACATTTGAAGTAGCCACGCAACCGCCGATTATAGCGGCCTTTGCGCCAAAAATCGCAGCACTTTTATCCTGCGCTCTGCGAAGCCCGAACTCCATTACGCTACCCTCTCCTGCGCTGAAATTTATGCGCGAGCTTTTGGTGGCGATTAGGGTTTGGAAATTTATGGTGTTTAAAATCGCAGTTTCGATTAACTGCGCCTCGATGATATTTGCTTTGACGCGGATTAGTGGCTCGTGCGGAAATACGACCTCGCCCTCATCGACAGCGTAAATTTCGCCAGAGAATTTAAAATTTTCAAGGTAGGTTAAAAATTCCTCCTTAAAACTCCCAAGCGAGCGCAAATATTCTATATCATCACTGCTAAAATGCAAATTCTCTATATAATCCACCACTTCGCTCATACCACAAAATATCGCATAACCGCCGCCGCATGGGTTTTTGCGGTAATACATATCAAAAACTGCGACTTCGTGCGGTTTTAAGAAAAAATATCCTTGCATCATTGTGAGTTGATAAAAGTCAGTAAGTAGGGCTAAATTTGATGAATTTTCGAAATTTTGCATTTTTTAAATACCTTAAATTTTGAAATTTCCCGAAAAACGGGAAATTTCGATTATTTTGATTGTAAAGATTTTTTGTAAGCCTCGAAATCGAAATTGCTTACTCTTGCGACGCCATCATCTACGGCAGCTTTTGCAACAGCAGCTGAAATGATAGCAAATACGCGCGGATCAAATGGATTCGGGATAATATAATCTCGTCCAAATTTCAAATCCTTTTTGCCTAGCATTTTTAGCACATCTGGGTGGATTGGCTCACGGGCTAGCTCTGCCATAGCGCGAGAAGCGGCTAGTTTCATATTTTCGGTGATTTTTTTGGCTTTTACATCTAGCGCACCACGGAAAATGTAAGGGAAACCCAAAACATTGTTGATTTGATTAGCAAAGTCGCTTCTACCAGTGCCTACGATTGCATCGTCCCTCACGGCATGTACCTCATCTGGGTAGATTTCAGGCACAGGGTTAGCCAGAGCGAAGATTATCGGCGTTGGCGCCATTGATTTTACCATTTCGGCTGTTACGACGCCCGGTTTGCTAAGGCCAAGAAACATATCCGCACCCCTCATCGCATCTGCTAGGCTTCTATCGTTTGTGTCGATAGCAAATTCCATTTTTTGCGGGTTTAAATCATTTCTGCCAGTATGAATCACGCCCTTTGAATCGAGCATAATTACATTTTTTGCGCCAAGACTTTTATAGAGTTTCGCGCACGCAATACCTGCTGCGCCAGCACCAGATACTACGATTTTCATATCTTCGATTTTTTTGCCACTGATGTAGGCTGCGTTGATTAATCCAGCACCTGTAATCATCGCTGTGCCGTGCTGATCATCGTGCATGACAGGGATATCGACGGCATTTTGTAGCTCTTTTTCGATCTCAAAGCACTCAGGAGCTTTGATATCCTCTAAATTTATTCCACCAAATGTCGGCGAGATAGCCTTGCAAATTTCGACTATTTTTTTAGGATCTGTTTCGTTGATCTCGATATCAAAAGCATCTACGCCAGCAAATTTTTTAAACAAAACCGCTTTTCCCTCCATTACTGGCTTTCCTGCTATTGCACCTATATCTCCTAGCCCTAAAACGGCCGTTCCATTTGTGATAACTGCGACAAGATTTGATTTGTTGGTGTATTTGTATGCTAGCTCATTATCGGCCTCAATCACCTTGCAAGGCTCGGCAACGCCTGGTGTGTATGCTAGGGTCAAATCCTCTGGTTTAGCGCATGGGGTTTTGACATTTATGCCGATTTTTCCACTGATATGATACTCTAACGCCCTTTCTTTCAAATCATTTTGTGCCATTTAAATTCCTTTCTGTAATAAGCTAGAAATTCTAGCTTTAACCTCGTCGCTACCTAAAATTTCAATCATTTCAAATATCGACGGACTTACGCTTGTTCCTGTTATGGCGACTCGCAAAGGTTGGGCTAAATCTTTTAGCTTCACTTCGTTTGCCTCCAAAAATTCCATTGTCTTCGCCTCGATTTCGCTTGCAACGAAATTTGAGGTTAAAATTTCTTGGAATTTTGCGAGTAAGGCTATCGAATTTTCGTTGATAAACTTTTTATACGCTTTTTCATCATAAATTTTTAAAGGATTGATTAAGGTTGCGATTCCGTTCGCCATTTCGGCTAGGGTTTTTGCTCTCTCTTTGTATTGATCAATGATAAGCTCTTTTTTAGGGTGATTTACTATATCTACGCCAAATTCTAGCAGGTGGGCGCAGGCTTCGGTGGTGCTTAAATTTTTAATGTAATGCGCATTTAGCCAATCAAGTTTGGTTTGGTTAAATGTGCTTGCGCTTTTGCCGATATTATTAGGATTAAAGAGTTTTTTCATATCGTCCATGCTAAAAATTTCATCGTCCCCATGCGACCAGCCAAGGCGGACTAAGAAATTTAGCAGAGCTTGTGGCAAATAGCCCATTTTTTTGTATTCCATGACATCTGTCGCGCCGTGGCGTTTAGAGAGTTTTGAGCCGTCAGAGCCATTTATCATAGCAACATGGTAAAATTTAGGCACTTTAAATCCAAGTGCGTTATAAAGCACGATTTGTTTTGGGGTATTTGATAGGTGATCATCGCCTCTGATGATATCTGTAACGCCCATTAGCGCGTCATCTATGACGACCGTGAAATTATAAGTCGGCGTGCCGTCGCTTCTAGCGATGATAAAATCGTCTAAAATGTCTTTGGCTTCAAATTTCATATCGCCCTTAATTCCGTCGCTAAACTCAATCGTGCCGTCAAGTGGCGATTTTATGCGGATTACTGGCTCGATACCAACCGGCGGTGTGCCTGTGAAATCGCGATACCTATTATCGTATTTTGGGCGCTCTTTTCTGGCTTCTTGCTCGGCTCTTAGCGCGTCTAGCTCAGCCTTGCTCATATAGCATTTGTATGCTTTGCCCTCATCAAGGAGCTTTTGGACATATTCTTTGTATAAATCAAATCGTGAGCTTTGATATACGATTTCGCCGTCGTAGTCTAGGCTGCACCATTTAAACGCCTCTTCGATAGCCTTTGCGGCCTCTACCGAATTTCTTTTTAAATCCGTATCTTCAATGCGAAGCAAGAATTTGCCGTTATTTGCTCTTGCGTATAGGTATGAAAACAGCGCAGTTCTTAATCCGCCGATGTGCAAATACCCTGTCGGGCTTGGTGCGAAACGAGTTACAATCATAAATTTCCTTTTTAAAATTTTACTTTTTAATGTTATAATCGTGGGATTATAAAGCAAAAAGACTAAATAAAGGTTGAAAATGATAAAAAAACTAGCCGTTGTTGCACTTTTAGGTTTTGGCGCGTTAAACGCAAATGTCGTAAATAGCGTCGTGGCTGTCGTAGAAAACGAGCCGATTACGAATTACGAATTAGCCAGAGTCCAAAAGGCCACAGGTGCCAGCCCGCAAGCTGCAATGGAAATTTTAATCAAGCAAAAATTGCAAGATTCTGAGATTAAGCGCAGAGGAATCACCGTAAGCCCGGCCGAAATAGATAACCGCATAAAAATGATTGCCGAGCAGAACAAACTCAGCCTAGAACAGCTACAAAAGGCGCTAAAACAGCAAAAAATGTCAGAAGAGGCGTTTAGAGAAAATGTGCGTCGCGGAATTTTAGAAGAAAAGCTCTATGGGCCACTTTTTGCCGATGTGCAACGCACCGTAACGCCACAAAATGTGCGCAGATTTTACGAGCAAAATCCATCTTTATTCACGACCTTTGATAGCATTACGCTAACTCGCTATATCGCCAAAACCGAAAGCGCTCTTAATCCAATCAAACGCAATCCAAACGCCCGCCCTGGCAATGTATATGTCATGCGTGGCACGCTAAAATCTAGCCAAATGGACGCAGGGCTAAAATATATCGTCACAAGCGTGGATAAGGGTAAATTCTCACCAGTTATCCCTACGGCAAATGGATATGAGATGTTTTATGTAAATGATAAAAAAGGCGTGCAAATGGCAGATTTCGAAAGCGTGCAAGAAAAGGCAATCGAAGCCTATGTGACAAACAAGCGCAAAAAAATGGTCGAGGAATTTAACGATAGAATCCGCGCAAACGCAAATGTCCGCATAATTGACCGCAACCTAAATCCTACAAATTCTACAAAAAAATCTAAATAACCTACCCAAAATTTTGGAAATTTTAAAATTTCCAAAATTTAAATTTTAATGAAATTTTGAAATTTACACCACGCTAAATTCATAAATTTAGCGTGGAATTTGAAGTATAAATTTTGAAATTTATTTTAATTTAGAAGTTTCGATGATAAATGGCACTGAATTTAGGCCAGATGAGAAGTATTTATCGGCGATAGCTTTTGCGCCTTTTAGTTCCTCTGGGCTTACGCTTGAAGCGTTTGCTTTGTTATCTTCGGCATAGTATTTGCGCAAAACAGCGATTTTTTCGGCGTCAGTTTTGGCTGATTTGACCTCTTTGTAAATCAGCGCTGATTTAGCATGACCGCTATCTCCATGCACTGATGTCATTATGATTTCGACATTGTTGCTTTTAAGCGTTCGCTCGATTTCGGCTAGCTCTCTACGACAAAACGGACACTCAGCGTCAGTTAGCATTAGCAAAGTTGGCTTTTTAGGGTCATTTCCAAGGGTAATGATATTGTCTTTGCTTTCGCTTTTATAGACGCTTGCTACCCCTTTTGAAAGTCTAGATTGTTTGATTTGATCTTTGTAAAGAATCTGTTTTTTAGGGTCGATTACATCCATCAAAACCAAATCTCCACTAGTGAAAATCACCTCTTCTTGTGAAATTTCGCCATTTGAAATTTTCAAAATCACAGCTTGGATATCTTTTAGCCCTTCTACTGGCATACGCTCAGCCACGCTGATTTTTAAATTTGATGGCAAACCGCCATACATAGATAAGATTTCGCTATCGCTAAGCGCGGCATTTAGGCTTAGCGCGCCCGCAAGCGAGAAAAGTAAAACTTTTTTCATTTTCTTCCTTTTTTAAAAAATCCAACGATTTTAGCCAAAATTTGTAAATAACTTATTTTTTTAAGTAGCGTTTATTATCGATTGTGATGATATCGCCTAGATTGTCGAGGTATTCTAGGTAAGAAATCGCAAATTTTCTGCTTAAATTTAGCCTCTCTTTGACATTTGCTACATCGGCAAAACCAGCTTCTTTTATCAAATCATAAAGCTTTTTGATAATTTGGCTTAAATTCCCAGCCTCCACAAATAGATTGTGCGCTAGGCGAACTACCTTTTTAGAATATGTTAGTTTTTTCAGAGCGTCATCGCCACTGACGCGGTCGATATCGAGCATTTCGTAGATATTATATGGCGCAAGCGGGGCAATTCCGCCTTTTTTGATGATGTCAAAAATTTTGCCCTCCAAGCTCTGTTTTAAATCCTGTAAATTCGCCCCTTTTTTGATATACACGCCACCGGTTTTTTCTATCACGCTGGCCCTTTCTAGCTCGCTAAGCACGAGGGAGGCTAAGCTTTCGCTAGCCCAAGAGAGTTTTAGGGCGATTGAGGTTGGGGAAAATACAGCGTGCGGGTTTTTGTCTATGATAAATTTAATCAGTTCTTTGATATCGCCAATCGCGCTATTATCATACACGCACAGCGTCGCTTCGTCAAAATATGTATTTGGTATCGTCTTAGCGATCGCTTTTGCGCTATCATAATCCATATCAAATCTCTGATACGCCGAAAATAGCCCAAATCCATGGCGGTGAAATTTGCTTAAAATTTCAAAGGCTTTTTTGAAATTTTTGTGCAAAAGTGCTGTTAAAAACTCTGCCTTATTTGCCTTTTTTAGTGGCTCAATGACCGCATTTAGCACCCTTCCGCCCCCACACACGCGAGAGTTTGCCAAGCATACAAACGGCTCGTCAAATTTCAAAAACATAGTTTTTTCAAATTTAAAATTTATCAAAAATTCGCCACTATCAAGCTCTTTGATAATGCGCGCTTTTGCCGGCGTTTGCTTTGAGCCCACACAAAAGCTCACATCTTCCCCGTGCGCTATTTTGCCACGAAAGAGCGTATCGGCTTCGTTAAATCCCCTAAAAAAGCCCTTTTTAGTGAGGATATAGCCTCGCTCTAACTCGCTAGTTTTAGCATCAAGTGCGATTGCTACGCGGTTTGGCGCATACGCAACCTGCGTGTCGGTATCGTGGATTTGCAGGCTTTTGGCGGTTAAAATTTTGCCACAATCTGCGCAAAGAAGCTTTTCGCCACGCGAAATCGCCCCGCTAATAAGCGAGCCAGTTACCACCGTGCCAATGCCTTTTAAAGTGAAAATTCTATCTATATAATAGTGCAAAATTCCACCATTTTTGCGCGGTTTTGGCTTTATATTAAATAGATAAGATTTAAGCTCATCAACGCCTAAATTTGTCTTTGCGCTTAGGAAAAATGTATTTAAAATTTGCAAATTTGAAAATTTAGCTATAAATTCCTCGCACTCTTTTTTAACTTCGCTTTGGCGCGCAGAGTCCGTGAGATCGCACTTTGTGATACACAAAACCACGCTTTTTACATCTAAAAGCGATAAAATTTCGATATGCTCCCTGCTTTGGGGCATTAGTCCGTCATCGCTAGCGACAATCAAAAGCGCGCAATCAAACGCATACGCCCCACTAATCATGGTTTTTACTAAATTTTCGTGTCCCGGAACATCGATAAATGCGATATTTGCGTTTTTTGATTTTAAATTTGAAAAGCTTAAATCAATCGTGATTCCGCGCTCAATCTCGCTTGCTAGCCTGTCGCCATCGACGCCATTTAGCGCCTTTATGAGTGCGGTTTTGCCATGATCGATATGCCCTGCTGTGCCGATTATGACGCTATTCATACATTTCCTTTAAAATTTTTATTAGTTTTTGCAAATCGTGTTTTAAAATGGCGCGAAAATCAAGCAAAAATTTATCATTTTCAATGCGCCCGATAATCCCACGCGCCCTAAATTTCGCCGAAATTTCCTCTGGGCTAGCGTTTTGGCTAAGCACCAAAGCGACGCTATCGTAGTTTTTGCAAGGCAGACTCCCGCCACCCACAAAGGTTTTTGTGCGAATAAGGCTTGCTTGAAATTTAGTGTTTTTTAGCGCGTCCAAAACAGCCTTGGCGCGCCTTTCAAGCTCGCTAAGGGGCAGATGAATTTGATCAATCGTAGGAATTAGCGAAAATTCTTTATTAATGTAAGCCTTAATCGTTTCGTTTAAAATCGCAAGTGTGATTTTATCAGCGCGAAGCATTCGCAAAAGCTGATTTTTGCGCAATTTTTCGATTAAGGATTTTTCGCCCAGGATTATTCCGCACTGCACGCTTCCAAAAAGTTTATCCCCGCTAAAACTAATTAGCCTAGCCCCGGAGCCTAAAATTTCACCAATTTTTGGCTCGTTTTTGCTTAAATTTGAGCCTAAATCATTCACGCTCCCACTTCCAAGATCGTAATAATCAATGATTTCGCTAAATTTTTCCTCTTCGCAAATTTTAAATTCCAGCTCTTTTTTCTCGTAAAATTCAGCCTTTTTCTCGCTCGCAAATTTTGCCAAATTTGAAATTTCGCCTATTTCCACACTTTGCGTGAAACCTGAAATTTCAAAATTTGAACGATGAATTTTCATCAAAACTGCCGTATTTTCGTTTATGGCGTTTTGATAATCCGAAATTTTAGTCTTATTCGTGGTGCCAACCTCGCGCAAAATCGCCCCAGAGTTTGCCATGACCTCGCTTACCCTAAAACTCCCGCCGATTTCGACTAGCTCGCCACGACTTACCACGACTTCGCGCCCCCTAGCAAAGGTATTTAGCACCAAAAATACAGCCGCTGCGTTGTTATTTACCACAAGTGCGGATTCGGCGCCAAAAAGCTCAGCCAAAAGCGCGCTAGTATGATCGTAGCGATTGGCGCGCGTCCCGCTATCTAGGTCAAATTCGAGGTTAGAGTAGGCACAAATCGCCCCCTGCGCGCGAGATAAAATTTCAGGCGAAATCACGCTACGACCGAGATTGGTGTGAAGCACGACGCCGGTTGCGTTGATAAGCGGGCGAAGTGCGAGATTTGCGAATTTTTCGTAGCGGGATTTGATTTGCGCGATGATTTGCTCTTCGCTAGCGCAAGAATTTTCGCCATTTACCAGGCTGGTTCGAAATTCGTTTATGACCTCTTTTGCGATTCGCAAAACCACAGGCTTCAAAAGTCCGTGAAATTCCCCGCTATTTGCGATTTTATCGACTTTGGGAAGTTTGATTTGCATTTAAAAAATCCTATAAATTTTGTTTTTATGGACTGTTTTTATCACTATTTTTATTAAAATTTAACATGCCAAAAAAATTACAAATTTAACTTATGTTTAGTTTAAATTTACATTTAACGATTGTTTAGAAAATGAGTGTAAAAAATGCGAATTTTGTTTTTAGGATAGAAAATGAGCGAATACGGATTTAGCCCAGTAGGGGTAAAAGAGGCCATTTTAGGCGATAGCATAGAGGTTTGCACTGATAGCGAAAAACACTTTGTCGTGGCAAATTCGCCTAGCTTAAAGGCTGAAATTTACGCGCCAGAGATAAATTTTTATATAAATTCCACAAACGATGAAATGCTTCAAATCGCTAGAAATGTCGAAATTTTATACGAAGCAAAGGCGGTGATGTTTGATTATGGCGCAGATAATGCCTATCAAAAACCAGTGGGAAAAAATATAATTTTCGTAAGCGATAATGAGCGCGAAAGCAGTGTAAATGCGCTCAAAAACGCTGGATTTAAGGTGATTTGCCTAACTCACGCTGAGGTAAAATTTGTCTATGGTGGGATTGGCGATTTGAGTGTAAGCGTGCTAAGCAGCACCGATGAATACGAGGTCGAGGCCGATTTTTTCTTAGTAGAAAATGCAAAAAGCTATCAACTTCGCCAAAGTGGTTGCTATGAAATCGCAGGGTTAAATGATGATGAAATTCTAGCTCTCGTATCCGAAAAATCGCCGATTTACACTTACAAAAACAACATTTCATTTAACGCAAACATCTGTCAATACGAGGGCAGGAGAGCGGAGCTGTGCGCCAAATGCGTGGAGGTTTGCCCTAGCGTGGCACTTTTGAAAGATGAGCAAAATCGCAAGCTTGAAATTTCGCATATAGATTGCATAGCCTGTGGTAGGTGTGTGAGCGTCTGCCCCACAGGCGCGATTAGCTCGGCAAAACAGCCACCAATCGCGATTAGCCAAATGGCAAAACTCTACGCCGGCAAAATTCCACTTCTTGCCCATGAGGCGAGCTTTGGCGAGATTTCGGGCGTGAGTTTGCCCTGCGGCGTGCTTCCATTTGGAATTTTTGCTAAATTTCAGCTTGATGAGGTTTTTTTGCTTAGCATAATGCAAGAAACAGGCTCGCAAATCGTGCTTTTTGAGGGCGAGATTTGCGAAGCCACAAAAGATGCGATAAATCTCATAAATAGCGCGACAATGGCGATTTATGGCGTGCAGGGAGTGTTTGTGGCTAGCGATGAAGCCCAGCTAAAAACTGCGCTAAATTTGGCTAAAAGCGGGCAAAAATGGAAATTTAGCCTAAATGAGACAAATTTGAGCAAAATTGAAATTTTCTCAGCTCGCATGGCATTTATGGTGGGCGAGGGCGATTACGGCGTGATTGCAAACGGCGCGTCGCAAAGCCACGCTAAAATCAGCATAAACGAGCAAACCTGTACGCTGTGCCTATCATGCGTGGGCGCGTGTAACACAGGCGCACTTTTTGCCGATAAAAGCGATAATTCGCTCAAATTTAACGCTTCGCTTTGCGTGGGGTGCGATTACTGCGTGCTAAGTTGCGCCGAAAAAGATACTATGGCGCTTGATCTATGTGGCGTAGAGCTTAAAAAAGAGTTTTTCGAGTATCAAATTTTAGCTCGCGACGAGCTGTTTGAGTGTATCGAGTGTGGCAAAAAATTTGCCACAAAAAAGGCGATTATGAAAATCGCAAATTTGATGAGCGCGCACTTCGCAGACGACGCGGATAAGGCAAAAACGCTGTTTTGTTGCGCTGATTGCAAGGCGAAAATTATGATTTTAAAGCAAATGCAAGAGGAGATTTGAAAATGGATTTAAATTTGATTAAGGCTAGGTCGTATTATTATGAATTTTTCGCAATTCCGTTTTTTTTCTACGAAAACGGGGCTAAATTTAGCCTGTGGAAAGAGCAACTCGAATTTCTAAAATCATCGCCGATTAGCGAAGCAGACGCTAAGAATTTTGAAATTTTGCAAAATTTTAGTTTTGAGGAGTTTAGGCGCGAGCAAAACGATGTTTTGTTTGATTTTTCTTTTGTCAATGTCCCGACGACGGCTAGTTTTTACGACGAGGGCAGGGACGAGGGCAGAATGAAAATCCTCATCACAAACACCCTTAAAAAGAGCAAATTTCGCCGTAACAGCGAGCTTTGCAAGGATAGCGAGGATTTCGTGGGATTTATTTTTTATCTGCAATCTTCGCTTTTGCGCGATGAGGCGGAGGCGCAAAATGGAAATATTTTCCTTTCAACCGAGCTTTTTGCAAGCGTGATAAATGAGTTTTGCGACCATTTTATGGGGCTTTTAAAGGAGCATAAGAGTTCGAAATTTTTTAGGGCGTTGGCTGGGATTATGGAGAGTTTTTTTGCTTTGGAGCGTTCGCTTTTAGCTCTGCCAAAACCGCAAAAAGATAAAAATATCGCCAAAGAATCAATTAATGCTAAGCTTTACCGCGGAAATTTCAAAAACGCGAAGCACAATTTCGAATTTGAGGAGTAAATTCGCTAAAATTTGGCTAAATTTGGCTAAATTCGCCGAATTTTAGCCTTTCTTAAAATAAAATTAATCTTAAATTATAATTTTATTTTTAACCGCTTTATTATTAACTTTTCGTTAATATCAACTATTTTAAGATATGTAGCAGGCGTTACGACAAAGATTAAAATAAAATTTCCTTTTAAAGGAGAGATTATGCAAAGCAAGCGCAGAGATTTTCTCAAAAAATCTCTAAAAGTCGGCGCCGTCGGTGCCGTAGGTATAGCTGCTAGCGTAGCTAGTGCAAACGGTGATAAAGACACTCCCCAACCAAACACAGTTCGCGGAAAATCACCAAAAAAAGAGGTGCTTTACTTTGAAAGTGAAGCGTGGCAAAAATACTACAAAGTAGCGTATTAGGAGTAGATTATGAGTGAAAATACGATCGGCAGAAGGTCGTTTTTAAAACTCGCTGCTTTGGGCGGTGCTAGCGTAAGTGCGTTTGGAGCTAACGACACACTTCGCGAGGCGACGGAGCAAGAGATTAAAAACCCTTTTCCAAATTCGGTTTATAAAAAGACGGTGTGCTCGATTTGTTCGGCAGGGTGCGGTATCATCGCACAGGTCGATGAGAGCACAAACACTTGGATTCGCCAAGACATGGCGGTAGATCACCCGATTTCGCAAGGAAGCCATTGCTGTAAGGGAATCGATCAAATCGATTTAACCAAGTCTAAAATGCGTTTAAAATACCCGCTTAAAAAAGTTAATGGTAAGTGGGAACGCATTACTTG
Source organism: Campylobacter sp. JMF_11 EL3 (assembly GCF_027736965.1). NCBI lineage: Bacteria > Pseudomonadati > Campylobacterota > Epsilonproteobacteria > Campylobacterales > Campylobacteraceae > Campylobacter > Campylobacter sp. JMF_11 EL3. The sequence goes on along the minus strand of NZ_JAOVTJ010000002.1, from coordinate 124,347 downwards.
GGATCAAGCAGTTAATGAAATTTCAGCAAAAATGCTAGAAGTGCGAAAAGAAGATGGTCCAGATAGCGTAGAATTTCTAGGTTCAGCTAAATTTTGCAACGAACAGGCATTTTATTTTAGAAAATTTGCAGCATTTTGGGGTTCTAATAATATAGACCATGTTGCTAGAATTTGACATAGCGCGACAGTCGCCGGTGTGGCGAATACATGGGGTTATGGCGCTATGACAAATCACTTCGGTGATATGGCAGCAAACTCAAAAATGATACTTTTCATTGGTGCAAATTCAGCCGTGGCAAACCCAGTTGGTGGTATGAAACACGCTTTGCAAGCCAAAGATAGAAACGGCGCGAAAATCGTCGTTGTAGATCCCGCATTTACTAGAACTGCGGCCAAGGCTGATATGTATATTAGAATTCGACCTGGCACAGATATTGCATTTGTCTATGGTATGTTGCATTTGATTTTCAAAAATGGCTGGGAAGATAAAGATGTCATCGCAAATCAATCTTATGCAATCGATGAAATTCGCTCAGAGGCCGAAAAATGGACGCCAGAAGAGACAGCAAATGTTACGGGCTGTAAGATTGAAGAGTTGCTCGAATTTACAAAAATGTTTGCTACGACCAAGCCAGCTACGCTGATTTGGGCACTTGGTATCACTCAGCACTCTGTGGGTAGCTCGAATACTAGAATTCTTTCGATTTTGCAATTAGTTTTAGGAAATATGGGCAAACCAGGCGGTGGCACAAATATCATTAGAGGTCACGATAATGTCCAAGGCTCTACCGATATGGGTTGTTTGGCTGATACCTTATCTATGTATTATGGATTAGGTGATGCGGCGTGGAAACACTACTGCAAGGGCTGGGGCGTGGATTTTGATACATTTGTCAAACGCTTCGCTACGACCATTAAAGAGCCAAAACAAGGCGGAAAAGTTCCTGGAACGAATTTTGATGAGTATTTCCATGTCGATCCAAACGCCGAGAAAGAGATAACTTGGCGCAACGAAAAAGGCTATTCGCTCTCTAAATGGTGGCAAGGCGTGCTAAAAGAGGAAAAAACATATTCAAGCGGAAATTTACGCGTGCTTTGGGTTCAAGGCACAGGAATCACCTCTATGGCGCATTTGACTAAAATTCAACAAGCTGTTGATAAGCTAGATATGCTCGTCGTAGCCGAGCCTTTCTTAAACGAAGTTGCGATTTTAAGCGATAGAAAGGACGGCATTTATGTCCTTCCTACTTGCACTCAGTTTGAGACAGAGGGGCATTTGCAGGCTACAAACAGAACTGGTCAGTGGCGCACTCAGGTCATCAAACCAATCTATGAGAGCAAGGAAGACCACGAGGTAATGTTTATGTTCGCCAAAAAATTTGGCTTTTATGATGAATACACTCGCGGTATGAAAATGGAAGTCGTAAATGGCGAAATCAAGCAGGTAAAAGCCGATAATGAGCCTTTCATCTGGCCAGATGATGCTACAAACGAGATCGCAAGGTGCGGTCATAGTATCGGCGCACAAGGTAGAACTGCCGAGAGATTAAGACGCCACCAAAGAAACTGGGAATTTTTCGATCCTGATACGCTAATGGGAATTGGTGGCGAAGTCGAGGGCGAATACTTCGGACTTCCGTGGCCTTGCTGGGACATTAAGCACCCAGGCACGCCTATTTTGTATGATTTAAGCAAACCTTATGAAAAGGGTGGTATGGGATTTAGAAATCGCTTTGGTTTAGAGCACGACGGCGTTTCACAGCTCGCAGGCGAGGGCATAACTCTGCCAGGAGCGAAAATTTCTGGCGGACATGCGCATTTGCTAAAAGATAATATCGAAGAAATGCTAGGAATCACGCTTAGCGAGGAAGAAAAGGCGAAAATGGGGCCTAGTTGGAGCGATGATTATAGTGGAATCATCAACCAAAAAGCGCGTGAATTTGGAATTTGTCCTTGTGGAAACGCAAGGGCTAGGGCGAAAGTTTGGGAGTTTGCCGATCCTATCCCTAAACACAGAGAGCCGTTACACTCTCCGCGCTGGGATTTGGTAGAAAAATACCCTACATTTGACGATCAGGCTAAAAATTTCCGTGTCGAGGTTAAATTTATCAGCGAGCAGAAAAAGCAGGATTGGAGCAAGGATTTCCCTACGATTATGAGTTCTATGAGACTTGTAAATTTAAGCGGTGCTGGTATGTTAGAGCGCACTAGCAAATACCTTGCAGCAATCACGCCAGAGATGTTTGCCCATGTCAATCCAAAACTAGCGGCAGATTATGGTATAGCTGACGGGACGATGATGTGGATACACTCGCCACAAGGCACGAAAATCAAGGTCAAATGTATATATTCGCACTCTGTTACGCCAGATCGCATAGTGCTTCCGTATAACTTCGCTGGAATTATGCAGGGCGTGGATCTAAGCTCGCGCTATCCAGAGGGGGCGAAACCTTATGTCATCGGTGAGAGTTCGAACACTATCACGAATTACGGCTTTGATATAAATACGCAAATTTCGGAATTTAACGCCGGACTTTGCCGTTTGGAAAAAGCGTAAGGAGTAGATAATGGGAAGAATGAAATTTTATGTAGATGTTCAAAGATGTATCGCATGCTACGGCTGTCAAGTAGCCTGCTCTAATGCGCACGAAGTCCCTGTGGGCATTAATAGACGCAAGGTTTTAATCCTAAATGAGGGCGTCCCTGGCAAAGAGGTGGCTAGCTCGATCGCATGTCAGCACTGCACAGACGCACCATGTGCGCAGGTTTGCCCAGTACAGTGCTTTTATATCAGGGCTGACGGGATTGTCTTGCATGATAAAGATAAATGTATCGGTTGCGGATACTGCTTGTATGCGTGTCCGTTCGGTGCGCCGCAGTTCCCACGAGATGGTGCTTTTGGCATAAAAGGCGCAATGGATAAATGCACAATGTGCGCAGGCGGACCTGAGGAGACATTTTCTAGTGCCGAGCTTCACAAATACGGCCAAAACCGCATAGCTGAGGGCAAGGTGCCAATGTGCGCGGCGATTTGTTGCACAAATGCGCTTTTAGTCGGAGATAGCACGAAAGTTTCGGAAGTTTATCGCAAACGCGTGCTTACTCGGGGCACAAATTTATAAAATTTTGGGAGAGAAATCTCCCAAAATTTCTTAATTCTATAAATTCTTAATCCTAAATTTGCTACAATCTCTGAAATTTTTTCGGAGAAATTTGATGAAAATTAAAATTTTAAGCGTTTTTACGATTTGTATTTTTGCGTTTTTTACAGGTTGCGCAAAAGCGCCGGTAAATAGCGGGATCGTGCGCACGAGCGAGCCGATTTTTATCACCAAAATGCCAGAGAAAAAATTCATCAGCGTGAGTTTTACAAACACCAGCACGAGTGATTTAAATCTAACCTCGGCTGTGAGCGAATATCTGGTAAAAGACGGATTTGTGGTAGTAAAAAACGAAAAAGACGCCACGATTAAGGTAGGTGGAAATATAAATTATTTTCGCTTGCTAAGCGTTGGTGGGGATTATTATGCAAGGCCTAGGTTTAGTTTTGGCTTTGGTTTTGGTGGCGGTAGAGGTCATAGACACAGCCGCTGGGGCGTAGGCATGGGATTTCCGATGTTTTATGATCCATGGTATGACGATGTCCCCGAAAGGCTCTATGACGCGCAGGTTGGTTTGCTAATCAGCGTGAAAAATGGCAAAGCTTGGCAGGATTACACTACGAATTTGACCTATCAAAATAGTAGCTCAAATTTGTCAAAATCGCGCGCAATCGACGCATTTAACTATAAAATTTACGAACATATAAAACAAATTTTAAGTAGGTAAAAATGATAATAAACGAAAATAAAAAACCAGTTAGAGCAACCTTGGTCGCTGCCCTTATTTTGGCAGTTTGTGGCGGATATTTGTATCATATCGGATATGGTGGGATCGCGCTTTTTATGTCGGCGACTTGTGCTGTGAGCGCGCTGTTTTGTCTGAAAAAAATGTTTAGCAAAAAACATATCGAAATTACCGATGACGCCCTAAAAATCGTCATAAATGAGCGCGAGTGTGAGTTTAAATTCGCTGATATTAAAAATATCAATGTCAAAACTTTCACCGCTGGCAAAAAACAGGTTAAGCTTTTAAATTTCGAATTCAAGCGCGCTCTGGATTTAGACGATACTTATAATTTCTTGCATTTTTATACTGATAAAGAGGCTACGATGCCAGATATCTACGAAACCTCAATATATGAAATAAATAAAATTTTGCGCGCTAAAATGGGCTTTGAAAACGAACCCGAAGAGCCTAGCGCAAATTCTAAAAAACACGGCAAACGCAAATGATAGACCCAGCCATCACCAGCGCATTTTTGCGCGGGGCTGGGCTTATGCTATCGATGATTGTGGCGATTGGCGCACAAAATATCTTTGTCATCTCGCAAGGCCTAGCCAAAAGCTATATTTTCGTCGTTTGCGCGCTTTGCACCTTGCTTGATATCGTTTTTACGGGTTTTGGCGTCTTTGTCGTGGGCGAGAGTTTCGCTAAAAACGAGCTTTTGACGCTGATTTTGGGTGTGAGTGGAATTTTGTTTTTGCTAAGTTACGCGCTAGCCTCATTTCGTAGCGCATACAAGGGCTCGCACTTCGCCAAAATCAAAAACGCCAAAAATGCCTCACTACTTCCGGTGGTTTTAAAAACCCTAGCCGTAACCGTGCTAAATCCGCATGTTTATTTGGATACTATCGTCGTTATCGGCTCGACATCAGCACCCGTGCCAAGCGAGCTAAAAATTTGGTTTTTTTGCGGGGCGGTTTTGGTATCCTTCGCGTGGTTTTTTAGCCTAGGATACGCTGCTAGGGCGCTTGCCGGGCTGTTTGCGAACGAAAAAGCATGGCGGATCATAGATAGCGTGGTGGGCGTGATAATGGTCTATATGGCGTATTTGATAGCGGAATTTTTGTTTAAAATTTAGCTTTTAAGTGCGTTTTTGATAAAATTTGCAAATTTTGTTTAAAGGAAGGAAAATGAGCCATATTTTGATTATCGGAGCGGGTGGAGTAAGCCGTGTGGCAACCGTGAAATGCGCGATGAATTCGCAAGTTTTTACCAAAATAACTCTTGCAAGTAGAACCAAAAGCAAATGCGATGAGATTGCTAAATTTATAAAAGAGCGCCTTGGCGTAGAAATCGCAACGGCTAAAATCGATGCTGATGACACGGGAGCTGTGGCAAAATTCGCCAAAGAAATCGGAGCAGATTTGCTTTTAAATGTGGCTTTGCCGTATCAGGATCTCACACTAATGGACGCTTGTTTGAAAGCTGGAATCCCATATATCGATACTGCAAACTACGAGCACCCAGACACCGCGCACTTTGAATACAAACTTCAATGGGCGAAAAATGATGATTTTAAAAACGCAGGGATTCCCGCACTTCTTGGAAGCGGATTTGATCCGGGCGTTACAAATGTATTTTGCGCCTACGCACAGCAAAATTTATTCGATGAAATAAATGAGATTGATATACTTGATTGCAACGCAGGCGACCACGGATACGCGTTTGCGACAAATTTTAACCCAGAAATTAATTTGCGTGAAGTATCAGCTAATGGCAGATACTGGGAAAATGGCTCGTGGATCACCACAAAACCGCTTGAAATAATGATGAAATGGGACTACCCAAAAGTCGGCGTGAAAGATAGCTATTTGCTTTACCACGAAGAAATGGAAAGTTTGGTTAAAAATATCAAAGGCTTAAAGCGAATTCGCTTTTTTATGACTTTTGGGCAAAGCTATCTAACGCACATGCGTTGCCTAGAAAATGTCGGCATGCTTCGCATTGACGAAGTGGAACACAACGGCATGAAAATCGTGCCAATTCAATTCCTAAAAACACTTTTGCCAGATCCCGCAAGCTTAGGACCACGCACAAAAGGCAAAACAAATATCGGCTGTGTGATAAAAGGCGTCAAAGACGGAAAACCACGAAAAGTTTATATCTACAATGTCTGCGACCACGAAGAGTGCTACGCTGAAACTGGCGCACAAGCCGTTAGCTACACCACAGGCGTGCCAGCTATGATAGGCTCGATGATGATAGCAACTGGCAAATGGAGCGGAAAAGGCGTATTTAATATGGAAGAATTTGATGCCAAGCCATTTATGGACGAGCTAAATCGCCAAGGCTTACCATGGGAAATCATCGAAATGGATCCAAACGAAACTAGGGTGGCAGAGTAAAATTTGCCCGTAAATTCGCTAAATTTTGGCTCAAATTTGAGCCAAAATTTTAAAATTTAAAGCAAAACCTTACCCATACTACTACTTATAAAATCCACAAGAAACGGCATTATAGCGCACAAAACCGCACACAAAGCCACGGCGAAATTTATCGGCGCGCTACTTTGGCGCAGTGCGGCGCGAAATTTGGCCGAGCGAAAGTCCGCCTCGCACAAAAACATACACACGATTAAACGCAGATAATAATACAGCGCAATCGCGCTATTTACCGCCATTATCACAGCCAAGCCGTAAAATTCGCTCCTAATAGCAGAGCCTAGCAAATATAATTTGCCCCAAAACAGCCCAAACGGCGGAATCCCAGCGAGGCTAAGCATAAAAATAGCCAGAGCAATCGCGCGCAGTGGAAATGTGTGGATAAGGCCGTTAAATTTCTCGTATGGATACTCGAAACGGCTCCAAATTTCGTTACTTACGCCGTGCAAATCCCTTTTTTCTCTCGCGCTCCAAAGCACGGCAAATGCGCCTAAATTCGCCATTGCGTATAAAACCCAATAAAGAAAAAGGCTTAAATTTGCCTCCGTCGTGCCGATAACTATGGCGCAAAGCCCAAATCCAGCGTGGCTAATCGCGCTGTAAGATAGCATGCGTTTGACATCGTGCTGGACTAGCGCCATGACATTTGCCACGCTCATTGTAAGCACGGCGATTGCGTATAAAACCGAGTTAAGCCACGCTACGCCTATGTTTTGCAATGCTTCAAAAAGTCTAATGGCCACAATAAAGGCTGCGATTTTGGGCGCGACGGACATAAAACCACTAAGGGCTGAGCTAGCGCCCTCGTAAGCGTCCATAATCCATGTGTGAAATGGGATAAACGATAGCTTAAAGCCGATAGAAGCTATCATAAATGCACTTGCGCCAAACAGAGCCGCGCTCGTGCTAAGGCCTGAATTTTGCGCAATCATAGCGATTTGCGAAATTTCAAACGAGCCTGTGATTAAGAAAAATAGCGCCGCGCCAAATGCGTAAAATGCAGAACCCAGCGCGCCCATTACGAAGTATTTGAGCGCAGCCTCAGCAGAGCGCGCGCGGTTGTGCATGGCAATGAGTGTATAAAGTGCCAGCGATGAGGTTTCAAGTCCGACGAAAATCATCATTAAATTTTCGCTTGATACCATAAATTCATACCCTAAAATCATAAAAAGAAAAATAGCGAAAAACTCAGCTACGCTGTATTCATGCGCGCTTTTAGCCCCAAGGCTTAGCCAGATATAAAACACGCTACAACCCAAAATTATGAGGGTTGCAAGAATTGCTAGATTATCAACTAGCATAATATCGAAAAAGCCTCTTGCGCCGCCGCTGTATCCAAAAACGAAGCCAAAGTCCAAAATAAGGGCTAAAAGTGTGATTATGGCGTAGAAGTTTTGGGGTAATTTGCGCCCAAAAAGGCAAAGTGCTAAAATCAGTAGCGCAAACACGCACAAAATCGCCATTGGTACGATTACGGCTAAATTTAAAAGACTATTTTGCATTTATCACCGCCTTGAAATTTGCTTTTTCTATATAGTTTTTGGTGGCTAAATTTTGGGCGTTGTGCGCCATTAGAGCGATATTTTCGCTCACACTTGGCGAAATGCGGCTAAGCATAAAATTTGGCGCGACACCTAGGAAAATGCACAAAACACAAATCGGAACAATGCTTGAAATTTCGCTAAATTTCAAATCTTTTAAGCTTTTGTTTTGTTCGACGCAAATTTTGCCAAAAAATGTTTTTTTGTATAAATTTAGGCTATAAATCGCCCCCATAATTATGCCAAAACCGCCAAGCATGGCATACGAAAAGCTGATTTTATAAATGCCAAGCAAGCTTAAAAACTCGCCCACAAATCCAATCGTAAGCGGAAGTCCAATCCCGCTAAATAAAACCACGCCAAAGCAAAAGGCATAAACTGGCATAATTTCGGCAAGTCCGCCAAACTCGCTTAGCAGCTTTGTGTGGCGTCTATCATAGATAAATCCCACAAGCATAAAAAGCCCGCCAGAGGTGATTCCGTGGCTAATCATCAAAAATATCGCCCCGCTAATGCCCTCGCTTCCAAGCGAGAAAATGCCTAGTATTATCACGCCCATGTGAGCGATAGAGCTGTAAGCGACGACTTGTTTTATGTCTTTTTGCGCAAATGCGATGAAGCTAGTATAAATCACCATAATTATCGCTAAAACGCACATTAAAGGGGCGAAATGCACGCACGCATCAGGGAAAAGCGGCAACGAAAATCGCACGAAGCCGTAAGTTCCCATTTTTAGCAAAACAGCCGCTAGCAAAACAGAGCCGATTGTAGGGGCCTGTCCGTGCGCGTAAGGTAGCCAAGTGTGAAATGGAAACATCGGTGTTTTTATCGCAAAAGCAATTCCAAAAGCCAAAAATAGCAAATTTTGCGCATTTATTGGCAAATTTAGCCCCTGCCACGCGATGAGATTAAAGCTTAGTTCGCCCGTGGATTTGTAGTATAAATACGCCATTGCGATTAGCCCCACGAGCAAAAACATAGAGCCAAAAAATGTGTAGATAAAAAATTTCACCCCAGCATAAATCCTGCGTCCGCTTCCCCACGCGCCGATGATATAGAGCATTGGGATAAGAGAGAGTTCCCAAAATATATAAAACAATATCGCATCAAGCGCGACAAATACCCCAATCATCGTCATTTCTAAAAACAAAACCGAGATGATTAAATTTTTAACCCTCTCCCTTATGCTTAGGCTAATTAGGGCCAAAAATGTCATTAGCGTGCTTAAAATCACCAAAAATAGGCTAATCCCATCTACGCCGATAAAATAGCTTATCCCATACGCGCTAATTATGCTAGCCGAGGTGCTAAACGAGGTCCCGCCCTCGTAAAAAGCCAGCAAAAAGAGCGAAAGTGCAAATTCTATCAGGCTCATCATCACAGCATAAGTTTTTATGCTTCGCTCATCGATAAAAACCCCAAGCGCCCCAGCGACGGCTGGGAAAAATATAATTAAACTTAAAAAATGCTCCATAATCTACCTTAAATCAAAAATACTAAAACCAAAAGTACAAAAAAGCCAAAAATCATCAATCTCAAATTTGCGCCCAAATTTGTCCCGTCGTTTGCGCCTTGGAGCGTAAAGCCCATTTTTAGTAGCGCTTTTGCGATTAGATCTACAATGCTATCAATGATCGCGCTATCTATTTTGGCGCAAATTTGGCTTATTATTTTATAGCTTCCTACTATGAAAATGTCGTAAAATTGCGGTATGAAATACTGCGCGCTTAAAATTTTGTAAATTTCAGAATTTTTCAAATTTGGGCTAAATTTTGCGTTTTTATACGCAAAAATTGTAGCGATTGCCACAAGGCTAATAGCACCTAGCGTCAAAGTGATTAGCAAAATTTCGGTGTTGTGCGAAATTTCATTATGAAAGCTTGGCAAGACATAGCCCACAAAGCCGTAAAACTCAGGCGCAAAAAAGCCAGAAATTATGGCTAAAACCGCCAAAACGCTCATTGCAAGCAGAGCATAAGACTTCGCCTCGTGCGGGTGGTGGTCGTATTTTTTCTCGCCAAAAAAGACAAGCATTAAAAGCCTAAAACTATAAAATGTAGTCAAAATCGCGCCAAAAAACAAAACCGCCCAGATAAAGTGAGCCCCGCTAGCAAAGGCAGTTTCTAAAATTTTATCCTTTGAGAAAAAGCCAGAAAATGGATAAAACCCGCAAAGTGCTAGCGAACCGATACTCATAAGCGCAAGGCTAGGCTTCATAAATTTAGCCAGCGCGCCCATTTTTTGGATATTTAGTTTGCCCGCCATAGCGTGCATTACATTTCCAGCCCCAAGGAAAAGAAGCGATTTAAAAAACGCATGAGTTACAAGGTGAAAAAGCGCGATAGCATACGCCCCAAGCCCTGCTGCTACGAACATATAGCCAAGTTGCGAGAGCGTAGAGTAGGCTATGATTTTTTTAAGATCATTATGCACGCACGCCATTGACGCGGCAAAAATTGCTACAAATGCCCCAAGATAGGTGATAGCTTGCGCCACATCAGGGGCGAGCGCAAAGATAGAATTTGCCCTAATCACTAAATAAACACCAGCCGTAACCATAGTCGCAGCGTGGATTAGCGCAGAAACCGGCGTCGGTCCCGCCATAGCGTCAGCTAGCCATGTGTGAAATGGAAACTGCGCGCTTTTGCCCATAGCACCGATGAAAAGCAAGGCAGCAATGAGCGCAAGTGCGCCCCTATCGGCACTGCTAGCGTTTGCTAGGACATCATCATAGGCAAATGAGCCGAAATTTAGATAAATCGCAAAAATTCCAAGTAGCATGGCAAGGTCGGCTACGCGGTTCATGATAAAGGCTTCGTTCGCGCACCAGCTGTTATTATCCCTATCGTGCCAAAAGCCGATTAGTAGCCACGAGCAAAGCCCCACGCCCTCCCAGCCGATAAAAAGCCCGATAAAGTTATCGCTTAGCACTAAAACTAGCATTGAAAAGACAAAAAGCCCAAGGTAAGCGAAAAATTTGGCAAAGCCCGGGTCTTTTTGCATATAATAAATCGAATAAATATGCACCACAGAGCTTACAATCCCCACGGTAATCGCCATAATCGTGCTAAGAGCGTCAATCATCACGCCGTATTTTATGTTTAGTTCGCCCACGCTTATGAAATTTGCTAGCGCGATGTCCATACCGCCGTTTTGCAGGACAAATTCCACTAGCCACAGCGAAGCGATTGTGCCAAGCACTATTAGGCACGAGCAGATGACGCCTACGAATAATTTATCCCTAAATTTGATAAAAATCCCAGCGAAAATCGCCGAAACTAGCGGGGCGAAAAGCGCGATTAATAGCCAAAAAAACATAGTATCAAGCATTTTTTTCTCCGCGTGGAATTTTAAAATTTACAAAACTATCTATTTCGATACTGCCTGTTTTTTTATACCACAAAATCAAAAGCGCTAACCCCACGGCAATCTCGCTAGCAGCAATTGCGATGATAAAAAGGGCAAAAATTTCGCCATTTAAATTTTGGTGAAATTTAGCGATTGCCACAAGGGCTAAATTTGCCGAATTTAGCAAAATTTCGGTTGAGAAAAATAGCATTATTAAATTTTGTCTTTTCATAACCCCCACAAGCCCCAAAACAAACATAAGACTTGCCACGATTAAATAGTGATTTAGGCTCATGCTTCCTCCTTTATCGCGCTCTCTTCGTAGCTTTGGCAAATATCCATTTGTTTGTGAGTTAGCACGATGGCGCAAATCATCGCCACAAGTAGCATTATGGCGACCACCTCGAAAATCAGCAAATATTTCGTAAAAAGCAGAGTCCCGATAGCTTGGATATTGTCGCTATTTGGGATTTTAAGGCTTGGCGCGTCATTTGCGATGAGCGCACCTGAGATGATTAGCACTAGCAAAAGCGCGATAAAAACGGCTAAGGTGTAGAAAATTTTGGCATGTTTTGCGCTCTCTTTAACATTTTTGCTAGCGTCAAAAAACATAAGCGAAAATCCATACAGCACCATTACAGCGCCCGTATAGACTATGATTTGCACTACGCCTAAAAATTCAGCCCCAAGCAAAAAGAAAAATCCGCTTAAAAATATCATGCCACCAGCTAGCGCGCTCATAGCATAAAGCAAATTTCGCGAAAACACGCTCACGCTAAAAAGCCCCAAGGTAAGGATTGCGAAAAAATAAAACGCAAAAGCCTCTATCATAAGCTCTCCTTTTCATCGCTAAAATACGCAGTAGGCGTGCGCTTCACGCGCGCTCCTGCGTCCGCGTCCAAGCTTCCATAGCCCTCGAATTCTTTATTTGATTCTACCAAGCACAAATCCTCGCCCCTGCTTAAAAAATCCTCTTTAAATCCATAATACGCCCGCTGTTCGCTTGCTAGCTCGTATTCGCTACCATGCACGATTGCGATTTCTGGGCAGACATCAGCGCACAGCCCACAATACACGCACCTGCCTAAATTTATGGAGTAGTTTTCGACCTTTTTGCGTCCGTCGCTTCCAAGGCTAGTTTGCATGGCAATGCAGTTTGAGACGCAGATTTTTTCGCACAGCCCACAGCCTATGCAACGCTCATTTCCGCTTTCTAGCAGTCTCATTAGCCTATGCACACCACGATACCTTAATCCTAAATCAAATTTTTCTTGCGGATAGATTAGGGTGTGTGTATTGCCACGGGCAAGCATTTGGCGAAGCACGACCCAAAGCCCTACAAAAAGCTCGCCTCTAAATGTGCGAATTAAAAATTCTCTAAATTTGTCTTTGTTATTTAAAAGTGGTTTTCGTTTGTCGATTTCTTTGTAAATTCCCATAATCTTTCCTATAAAATCACAATGCCAGTGATTAAAATGCTAAGTAGCGCTAGTGGCATGCAAACCTTCCAACAAAGCGCCATTAGCTGGTCTGGGCGCAGGTGCGGAAATGCTGCTCTGCTCCATAAAAACAAAAAGAAGAAAAAGCCCGCTTTAAGGGCTATCATCACCCAGCCAGGAATAAACCAAAAGCTATTGTATCCGCCAAAAAATATGAGCGAGATTACGATAGAGTAGGTTATCATATTGGCGTATTCGCCGATGAAAAACATACCGCCCCTTAGCCCAGAATACGCTGTGCTAGCCCCTGCTAAAAGCTCGGTTTCGTTCTCGGTAAGGCAAAGTGGCGTGCGGTTACACTCCACAAACGAAGCGATTAAAAATAGCGCGAAGCATACTGGCTCTTTCCACACGAACCACTTTTCAATCCCGCCACTTTGGGTATTTACGATATCAATTAGCGAGAGTGAGCCCACAATCATAATAATCGGAATTAGGCTTAAAGCATTAATAACCTCAAAGCTAATTAGCTGCAAAAAGGCGCGAAATGAGCCGATTAGGCCGTATTTATTATAGCTTGCCAAACCTCCGATCACTAGCCCATAAACGCCAGCAGCACTAGCTCCAAGCAAAAACAAAAGCGCGACATTTATATCAGCGATAATCGGGCGAATAGTGTGCCCAAAAAGGCTAAATTCGGGCAAAAGTGGCACCACGCTAATAGCCACAAGCGCAGCGGCAGCTGAGATAATCGGCGAAATTTTATAAAGAAACTTATTTGCATGCGTTGGAATCGTATCTTCCTTGGTGATTAGTTTAATCATATCGGCTACGACTTGAAGCACGCCAGCAGGCCCCACGATAGCAGGACCTAAGCGGCGCTGCATATAGGCGATGACCTTGCGCTCGATATATGTCGCAAAGCCCGCCATTGTGGCGATTAGAGCGATGATGATTAGACATTTAGCGAAGGTAAATGCGAAATTTAGGGCAAACTCACTCATTATTGCCTCCGATTTTTTCGATTTTTACGGCCTTGTAGCGCGAATTTACAAAAATATCTTGCGTAGGGATTTTTGCGTCGAAATACGGCAAATAAATTCCGCAAAATTCATTGTCAAATTTGACTTTGACTACGATTTTTTCGCCCTCGCACTCGATTTTTACCATATCGTTATTAGCTAAATTTAGCTCTTTTGCAATGCTTGGGTGCATAAATATCGCGCCACTTTCGCCAAGAGCTGCGCTAATGCCAGTAAAGGCGTTAAACTGGTGAAGCGGGTTTGCTTCATAGATTAAAATTTCGCTATTTTTAGCGCAAATCTCATCTGAAACAAAAATGTCAAATTTATCAGCATTTGGCGAAATTTGGCGGTTTTGCAGAGTGTATCCGCGGTGATTTTCCCCGCAGTTGTCGTAAAAATTCTCTAAATCATCAAATTTGATTTTTTCGAAATACTCGCCCAAATTTGGCGTGTATGAAATCGCAAAAATGGCATTAATGCCAAGGGCGTTTGCGATATCGTTTAGCTCGTATCCGTCGTATGCCAATGCCGCATTTGTCGGCACTACGCGCTTGTCATAGTTAGTGAAGGTGCCCTCTTGCTGTACTAGGCTAGGCGCGTGTAAATCCGCTTCGCTCACGCCAAATTTAAAATCGCCGTCCTCGTTGTATCCTAAAATCTCGCCAGCTCCATTCTTGCTAAGGTTGCAGATTAGCGCCACGCCAAGGCTGTTTGTGCGAGGCGGTATGATTAAGACGCTAAAATTCGTGTATCGCTCAATCATGCCAAGCAATTTCGCAAGGGTGTCAGAGTGCGGATGTTTGATAAAATCCTCGCCGATGATTAGGGCGGGATTTTGGGCGTTTTGGCAAATTTCGCGGAGGGCGTTTTCGTCTAAATTTAGGTTTTTTACGAAATTTGAAACTTTATTTTCGCCTGAAATTTCAAAATTTACGCCCAGTTTTTTATCCAGCCACTCTGGCATTTGCGCGCCAAAATTTTGCAAAATCCATAGCAGAATTTGCGCTTCCAAACCCGCCTTGTGCTGGCATGAGATGAGATTTTTGCCAAATGCGTCTAGCCCGCTATCACGCACGGCGTGAAAATACAGAGCGTGCGATTTTCGCACTTTTAGGGCGTTATTTAGCGCGTAAGCCAAATTCGGCGCGTCCGAGCGCAAAAAACTGCCCGCACACACGATAAAATCGCTATTTCGCACGGCTTGTTCGCTCCCGCTGTATAATTTCATACCGCTATATTCGCTAAAATTTCGCAAAAAATCTTGATATCTTTTGGCCTCAAAATTTATCAAATTTAGGTCAAATTTTTCGCGCAAAAGCTCTAAAATTCGCGCTTCCTCGTTTGTAATGAAGCTGTTAAATTTGATATTTTTTATCGCGCCAGTTTTTATTTTTTCTACAATTTCATTAAATTTGGCTTCATTTTTAACCGCGTTTTCGTTTGAAAAATCCCAGCCAAAGCGCGCCCCAGCGTGAAGAGGGGCAAAATTTATATCGCTACTTACGCGGTAAATTTTCTCTTTTGGCTCGGAAATTGAAGTGCGTTTTACCTCGTAAAAAAGCAGTTCGCAATCGCTCGTGTGCGGGTTGGAGGCTGGTATTTTGCGAAGCTCCCAAGCATTTGAGCTGTATTTAAACGCACTCACGCTTAGTGCGCCAGTAGGGCATGCGGCCGCGCACTCGCCGTAATTTACGCAATCATCATCATCGCTAACGCGCGCGATTAGGCTTTTTTGCATTTTATTTAGCACGGCGTAGGCGTCTTTTGGCATGGAATCTTTTAAATTTGGACTTAGTGGCTCGCTCTGGCGCGCTACTAGCTTGAAAGCCTCGAATCCAAGGCGATCTTTGGCGGTTTTTATGCAGCGTTCGCACACAATGCAAAGGCTAGGATCGTAGCTCAAAAACCCCCAATCCTCTACCTTTTTCGCGCTATCAACCACGGCGAAGGATTGAGTGCTAACGCGCATTTGCTGGGTTAGGTTTTGCAATTCGCACTCGCCACTTTTATCGCATACACCGCACTCTAATGGGTGATTTATACAATAAACCTGCATTATGGCGTTGCGCTCTTTGCTTAAATTTGGCGAGTTTGTGATCACGCTCATGCCATCTTTTGCCTTGGCGTTACAGCTATATACTACCTTTTCATCGGCTTCGACCATACACAGCCTGCACGCTAGCGTGGGCGACGCGCCATGCAAGTAGCATAGAGTCGGGATATAAATCCCGTTTTCGCGCGCGATTTCTAAAATGCTCTGCCCTTCGCTAAATTCGCAAATTTGCCCGTCAATTGTAATTTTTGCCATTAAACCCTGCTTATTTTGGCTATTTCGAAGTCATAGCCACTGAAATTTTCTCCCCCAAAACCAAGTCTTGCGACCGTGCCTTTTAAATTTGCGTCTAACTCAAATTTGCGTTTTACGCTAAAATTTGGCGTGCTTATCTCGCACATATCGCCGTCTTTGATCTTTGCGACCATGCTAAAATACGCCCCACCGACGAATTTATCATCGAGGCTGTGTTTGAAAACCACGGCGCCGTCGAAGTTTTCAAGCTCTTTTAGCTCGGTTAATTCCTGC
This sequence comes from Campylobacter sp. JMF_11 EL3, assembly GCF_027736965.1. NCBI lineage: Bacteria > Pseudomonadati > Campylobacterota > Epsilonproteobacteria > Campylobacterales > Campylobacteraceae > Campylobacter > Campylobacter sp. JMF_11 EL3. The sequence continues at coordinate 108,147 of NZ_JAOVTJ010000002.1, read as the reverse complement.
TTTTGCGGGCAAAATTCCTCGCCATTTAGGCGCAAAATTTTAAATTTATACTCATCTTGCAAAAGCGATAAAAATGTTTGGATATTTTCTTTGTCGCTGTGAGTGTCGATAAGAGCGTCATCTATAATGAGGATTTCGCAACCACTCAAAAATTCGCTCAAAACCTCGATTTCCTCGTCTCCGACATTGCTCTCTGCACTCATAAACGCATCGTCCAAATCCTCAAAAAACGCCTTTTGCGTGGCGCTCAAATTTGGCAAACTCATACACAAAAGCGCCAAAACATAGCCCTGTGCGCCAATTTCGCATTTGATTAAATTTTCATAGCCCTCATCTTGCAGGGCAGAAAGGGTTAAAATTTCATCATCTTTAAATTTTCCCCATAAATTTGGTGCTTGCAATCTTAGCAACGAAGCGCAATTTAGTATTTTCATTTTTTTCCTTTTCTAGCGACTATTATCCAGTCGGCTTGGTTGTATCTAAGTGAGTTTAAAAGTGTCGAATTTAGCCCTTCCACGAGGTTTGCACTGGCTTTGATTTGGTCGAATTCGCCCATTTCAAAGATAAAAATCATAGTCTCGTTTGGGGCAGAGTTTTTCAAAATTTCCCCCATGCGGTTTAGGAAATTTCCCCGTAAATGGCGCAAATCGTATCGCCTCATCGATCCACCTCGCCAAGAAGTATGTTTGAACTACCGATTATCGCGGCTGCGTCGGCTAGGTAGTGGCCTGGCAGTATCTCTTCATACAGCGCGCAGTGCCAAAAGCTAGGTGTGCGCACTTTGAGCCGATACGGGCGCGAATCACCTGTGGAGTAAATGTAGTATCCAAGCTCGCCCTTTGGGGTCTCGGTAGCGTGATAAATCTCGCCAGCAGGGGGTTTTAGCCCTTGTGTAATTAGGACAAAATGTTGCATTAGCGAGTAGTTTTGCGTCATAATCTGCTCTTTGCTAGGGCTTACAAATTCCGGATTATCGGCTAAAATTCCAGCTGGCGAGCTTTTATACAGCCCCGCACACTGGCGCAAAATTTTAAGACTTTCCTTCATTTCAGCGATATAGCATTTATACCTAGCGTAGCAATCCCCAGCGTTCGCGTAAGGCACATCGAAGTCTAGCTCATCGTAGATGAGATAAGGCTCCTCTTTTCTGATATCCCATTTATGCCCACTTGCCCTTAGCATGACGCCAGAACAGCCCAAATTTAGGGCGTCTTCTTTGGAGATTACACCGACATCTTGGGTGCGCAAAAGCCAAATTCTATTATTATCTAGTAAATCTTCAAATTCTTTAATATCATTTGGAAAATCATCGCAAAAGCCAAGCATTTCCTCGCACCAAAGCTCAGGCAAATCCACAAAAACGCCACCGATTTTTATACTATTGTGCGTTAGCCTTGCGCCGCAGTATTTTTCTATGAGATCCAATACATGCTCGCGCGAGCGAAAGCAGTATAAAAACACGCTCATAGCCCCGATATCTAGGGCGTGCGTGCCCAAAAAAAGCAGGTGAGAGCTAATGCGATTTAGCTCTAATAAAATCGTGCGAATAATCTGCGCTCTGCGTGGCACCTCGATACCACATAGCTTCTCCACAGTAGCGCAAAATCCGTAGTTATTCGCGCTTGCTGCGATATAATCCATGCGATCAGTTACTGGCACAAATTCGCTATAAATCATATTTTCTGCCATTTTTTCCACGCCTCGGTGCATGAAGCCAACCTCTGGGCGTGCGCGCACGATTAGCTCGCCATCGAGTTCCAAGACTAATTTTAGCTGACCATGCGCGCTAGGGTGTTGGGGGCCGAAATTTAGTATCATATTGCCTCCAACGCGCGTAAATTCGGCATTTTCGAAAAATGGTCTAAGTTTGGTTGGTTTTTGCATTATTTTCTCTCTGTTATGATTTTGTGTGCGCCGCGTTTGGCCTTTTTGATGAAGCGCACTCCGCTAGGTTCTTGGTATTCTTGCGCGCTAGCTTTGCTCGGTCTAGCCTCGCCGTAAGGGGTTTCGTGATTTATGCGCGAGAAATTAAATGTATCTTTGTCATCAACCATAGCCGAATCGCGGTTTTCCTCGCCGATTAATTCTCTATTTTCGCGCCCGAAAATTTTATCCACCTCATACCATTTGGCAAATTCGTCGCCTTGGAGCGGATATGATTTCAAAAGTGGGTGGCCAAACCAGTCATTTGGCATTAAAATTCGCCCTAAATTTGGGTGGCCCGCAATCCATACCCCCATCATATCGTATAATTCACGCTCCGCCCAGTTCGCGCTTTTAAAAATACCTGTCGCGCTTGGCAGATACTCGCCGGTTTTTACGAAGCATTTTGTTCTCATACGGCGCGCTCTGTGTATGTCAAGCAACTGATAAAAGACCTCGATTCCGCCACTTTTAGCTATGAAATCAACCCCGCTTAGCTCGCATAAAATTTCATATCCTAGCTCTTTGCATGCTTGAAGCACAGGCAAAATTTCATCTTTTTGCGTGTAAATTACAAGGGTGTCAAATTCGACATAAGCGTTTAAAATTTCAAATTTGGCTAAATTTGATAAATTTTCAAAATCATCGCTAAATTTGGAATTTTTCGGGTCAAATTTTTCGCTTTTTTTGGGGACGAAAAATCTATCGTTGTAGTAGTTTTTCGCGCTTTTATCGCCTTTTGGTGTGTATTTTCTCATCAAATCAGCCTTTTTGGTTTTTGCGTTCTACATGCTCTTTCGCGGCGGATTTTTTTCTGCAAAATCATCAGCGCAAACTGCAATGTCTCTGGTCTGGGCGCACAGCCCGGCAGATAGATATCCACAGGCACCACTCTATCGCAGCCCTGAACCGTGGCGTATGTGTTAAACATACCACCTGTATTGGCGCAAGAACCCATTGAAATCACCCATTTCGGCTCAGGCATCGCGTCATATAGTCTGCGGGTGAATTCGGCGTGTTTTTTCGTAAGCGTGCCTGCGATTATCATCACATCGGCTTGTTTGGCTGAGGCGCGAAAAATCGTCCCAAACCTGTCGAAATCATACCTGCCAGCGCGCCCGCGGCCATCATCTCTATCGCGCAACACGCTAGCCCATAGGTCATAGCCCACAGTGAATTTGACCTGCCCCAATTTATCAGCTTATCGGCAGTGGTAAGCACGATAGGAAGGCCATTTTCTTTGGTGTAGTCTATTTTGTGCTCTGCCATGAAAGCGCTCCTTTTTTCCACGCATAAACAAATCCCACGCCAAGCAATGCGATGAATAAAATCATCTCGGCAAATCCAAACGCGCCTAAGAGTTTGAAATTCACCGCCCACGGAAACATAAAGATAATCTCAACATCAAAAAGTATAAACAAAACCGCGACTATGTAAAAGTGTGAATTTATCGAATTTGGCTGTTTTACGGCCTCTGGGCCTGCTTCGTAAAAATCATTTTTCAATCTCTCATCATTGCGATTGGCGAGTTTTTTACTGATAATCGAGCTTAATTTTACGGTGAGTGAAAACACGCAAAACGCCAAAATAAACATAATAAAAATGCCTAAATATGACGAATCGTTTGGAAGTCTTGACATTTTTTACCTTAAATTTGAAAATTTGGCTTAATTTTATCATTTTATGATTTATAAAATCTTACTTTGCGTTTTAAATAAGCTTTTTCATAAAAATTTAAGAAAAAAGATAAAAAATGTCAATATAAATTTTGCCCCTGTTTTTTAGTTTTTTTTAAATGGATAAAGGGTAGAATTGAAAGGTTATTTTTAAATTTTTGGGGATAAATTTTGAAAACACAAAAAATCAACCTCCTTTTAATCGGCATAACTCTTGGCGCACTGATTTATTTTTTTATTTGGGGTTTTGGATTTATAGGAAATGCTAATAAACTAATCTTCGTAATCTCCGTATTTTTGGGCGTTTTTATGGCGTTTAACATCGGCGGAAACGATGTGGCAAATAGCTTTGGCACAAGCGTGGGAAGCGGGACGCTGACTATCACGCAAGCCCTTTGTATCGCGGCTGTGTTTGAAGCAAGTGGCGCAATCATCGCTGGTGGTGAGGTTACGGCGTCGATTAGAAGCGGGATTATCGATTTTGGCGGCTCTCACATACACCCGAGCGATTTTATTTATATTATGATGAGTGCGCTTTTTGCGGCTGGGGCGTGGCTGCTTTTCGCTAGCAAGCACGGACTTCCAGTTTCGACCACACACGCGATTGTAGGCGGAATTGTCGGCTCTGGCGTAACGCTTGGATTTTTGATGAATAATCCTGAAATTTCAGCTCTATCTTTGGTGCAATGGGGCAAAATCGGCAAAATCGCCAGCTCATGGGTGCTATCGCCACTTCTTGGGGGACTCATTTCGTATGGGGTGTTTTGGCTGATTAAGCACTATATTTTGGATTATAACAAATACGCCCAAATTCGCATTGACCGCATAAAACGCGAAAAAAAGGCACTTCGCAAACTACATAAAAAAACATTTGAAACGCTCGATGATATCCAAAAAATTGCCTACGCAGAGGCTGTCAATCACGATATTTACGCTATGAAAGACCCTGATTTTGATCCGAGCGAGCTAGATAGCGATTATTATAAAAAAATCGTAAATTTGGATAGGAAAAAAGAGGGCTTAAAATCGCATAGAGCGCTAGAATTTGGAATTCCAGCCGTGGCAGGGATTGGTGCGTTTGTAATCTCATCAATGCTGATTTTTAAGGGACTTCAAAATTTAGATTTAGGGCTAAGCGATATTCACAACTACCTAATTATCGGCATGGTTACGGTGGTAACTTGGCTTTTGATGTTTATTTTCGCCAAGACTTTGCGCAGGTCCGATCTGCATAAATCGACATTTTTGATGTTTAGTTGGTTGCAGGTCTTAACAGCGTGCGGATTTGCCTTTTCGCACGGCTCGAACGATATCGCAAACGCCGTAGGGCCGTTTGCTGCGATACTTGATACGCTTGCGAGTGGTTCGATTAACGGCGATAGCCCTGTGCCGCCGCAAATCATGGTAATGTTCGCCGTAGCGCTTATCGTGGGGCTTTGGTTTGTAGGAAAAGAGGTAATCGCCACCGTGGGGACGAATCTGACCGAGATACACCCTGCCTCTGGATTTAGCGCGGAGCTAGCTAGCGCAATCGTAGTCATGGTAGCCTCTGTGCTAGGGCTTCCGATTTCATCGACGCATGTGCTAATCGGCGCGATTTTGGGAATCGGCGTGGTCAATGGCAACACAAACTGGTCTTTGATGAAGCCAATAGGGCTAGCGTGGATTATCACACTTCCTGCCTCATCGCTTTTAGCCGCGGTGATGTTTATAGTTTTAAGGCATGTGATTTAAATTTTAAATTTGGCGTTACGAGAAATGCGAAGCATTTTAGTTAAATAAAGCCAGCTAAATTTAGAAAAACGAAGTTTTTCTAAATTTAGCCACCTTGTAAAGCGTCGTCGGGGGTTGGGGGATTGTAAGGGGGAAGGGGCGCGACCTCGCAATTCAAGCCCCCTTCCCCCTTACGAGAAAAGCACGGCGCAATCTAAAATTTAAAAAAAATCGTTCAATGCTAAATTTAGGTTGAAATTTGAATTTAAACTTCCCTAGATTGCTTCGAATTTGCTACGCAAATTCTCGCAATGACAGCGAATTTGTAAATTTGGAATTTTTATTTCGTAGATTGCTTCGGCGTTATCACGCCTCGCAATGACACAAAATTTTACACTCATAGCTTGCGCCACATTTTTTACAATGACAGATTTGGTGTCAAATTTAGCCGTTTTTACCCAAAAATTCTAAAATTTCTCTCTCTAAAATTTCGCTTGGGGCGTGTATTTTGCCCTCAAACTGCGATTTGTTAAATGTGCGCTGGCGTTTGGCGAGTTGGCGCGTGTGGATTGTGATGAGCTCCTCGCAACTAGCCCTTGAAATCTCGCCCCGCAAATACTGGCCGCACTCCTTCAAACCCACGCAGGATAGGGATTTGCACTCATATCCATATCGCTCAAACAAAAATTTCGCCTCATCTAAAATTCCTGCTTCAAACATTTTTTTGGTTCGAAGTGCGATTCGCTCGTTGATTTTGTCCTTTTCGCGCAAAATTTCAAAAATTTTGAGATTTTTTATCACGGGCTGGGCTGTATTTGCTCGCAAAAATTCGCTTGGAACCTCCTTTGTAGCGACATAAATGCTATACCATTTGCGCAGTCTAAATGTATCAAATGCGCTAAATTTGGCGCAAAACTCTCTATCAATTTTTTGCGCAAGCGCGAAAATTTCGCTATTTTGCGGGAAAGATTTGGCGTCTTGGATTTTGGGTGCAAGGCCTGAGAGCATGGATTTTAGGTAAAATCCGCTTCCGCCTGTGATGATGAGTGGAATTTGCGATTGCGCGGCGTATTCGCGCGCTTTTTCGTATTCTTTGATAAACTCGCCCACGCTAAAATATTCGTTTGGTTCTATCAAATTTATCCCAAAATACGGCACCTGCGCTAGCTCGTCTTTGTTAGGTTTTGCGCTAGCGATGTCGATTAGCTTATAGACACAAAGTGCGTCGAGGCTTAAAATCACAGCGCCTGTTTTTAGGGCGATTTTGTGCGCTAAATCCGTCTTTCCGCTGGCTGTCGTGCCGATGAGTGCAAGTTGTAAAATTTCGCTCAAATTTTGCCTTTTATTAAATTTTGGGGCTAATTTTAGCAAATTTAAGATAGAAAAATTTAATTATAAATAGATTTTTTGCCAAATTTTTGCTAAAATACCGCCCGAAATAAGGGAATTTATGGAAAAATTTAAACAAATTTTAAAAGATATCAACGAATTAATAGTTTTCAAACACTCGGTTTTTGCCCTGCCGTTTATTTTCGTGGCGATGATAACAGCCTCAAAGGCGCAAAACGGCTCAATGTGGTTTGGTTTTGGACTTTTTGTTTTGGGTATTTTGTGCGCCGTGAGTGCTAGAAGCTTCGCAATGGCCGTAAATCGCTATTTGGACGAAGAGATTGACCGAAACAACCCTCGTTGCGCTTCTCGCCCAAGTGTCGATGGGCGCATAGGTCGCAAAAATATGCTAGCTTTCATCGCGGTAAATGCCGTGATTTTCGTGGTTGTAGCCTATTTTATCAATAGCCTTGCCTTTGGGCTTAGCGTGCCGATTTTGATCGCGCTTGGCTCGTATTCGTATTTCAAGCGATTTAGCGAAACTGCGCATTTAATGCTAGGTCTTTGCCTAGGCCTTGCGCCGATTGCCGGAAATATCGCAGTAACAGGCGCGATTTCGATTTGGTCTGTGGTGCTGTGTCTGGGCGTGGTGTTTTGGGTAAGTGGATTTGATGTGCTCTACTCGCTCCAAGATATGGAGTATGACAGGCAAAATGGGCTATTTAGCATACCGTCGCGTTATGGCAAAGAGGCTTCGATGTTTATTTCAAAGCTTTTTCATGCAATTTGTGTGATTTTTTGGTTTTTATACTGCGCGCTGGCAAATTTAGGCACATTTGCCTATATCGGCGTGGCTGTGTGTGCGCTGATTTTATACAAAGAGCATAAAATCGTCGAAAAAGATTTTAGCAAAATCGATAGAGCGTTTTTTACTTTAAACGGATATTTGGGTATTATATTCTTTATATTTGTTTGGATAAGTTTGTTTTAAGGAGACAAAGTGGATTTAAATATGCTTATTATTTTGGGACTTTGTGTAGTTATAGTTTTGATTTTAATCGTTATGTTTATCAAGGACAAACAGACAGATAAAAAATTCGAACGCTTCGATCAGGTCATCACCGATAGCATGCAAGAAAACTATATGTTAAAGAAAAAGCTCGAAGAGCTTCATGCTATGGTTGAAAATGGAGGCAATGGCGTAGCCAGCCTAGATATCAATGCAGTCGCTGATGTCATCGATGAGGTGATCGAGCAAAGACTAAGCGGGGTTTCATCTTTGGTCGATACTAGGGTCGAGGCGCAAATCCGCCCGCTTTTGGAGCAGTTAAAAGAGTTACTAGTAAGCGTGAAAAAATAAACCAATCAATATAAAAATAAAATTTTGCAAAAAGAATTTTATTTATATATAATCGCTGAAATTTAGAAATTTAAGGTTTATAATGCTAATCGACAAATTTGGTAGAAATATTAATTATTTGCGAATTTCAGTTACCCAAAAGTGTAATTTCAGGTGCCGTTACTGCATGCCAAACACCCCATTTGAGTGGGTGCCTAGGGAAAATCTTCTAAGCTTTGAGGAGATGTTTAGCTTCGTCAAGGTCGCAATCGATAAGGGCATAGAAAAGATTCGTATCACAGGTGGCGAGCCACTAATCAGGCGCGATATCGCAAAATTTGTCAAAATGATAAGCGATTATGCGCCCGGCATTGATTTGGCCCTTACCACAAACGGATATTATCTCAAAAATTACGCCAAAGATTTAGCTGAGGCTGAGCTAAAACGCATAAATATGTCGCTTGACTCACTTCGCCCAGAGCGCGCCAAATACATCGCTCAAAAGGGTGTTTTATACAATGTCTTAGAAGGGCTTGAAGCAGCGCTGGAAGTGGGGCTAAAAGTCAAACTAAATACCGTCGTTTTGCGCGGGATTAACGATGATGAAATTTGCCATTTAATCGAATTTGCCAGAGAAAAAGGGGTGCAAATTCGCTTTATAGAGTTTATGGAAAACACTCACGCGCAAAATTTAAAAGGCGTGAAATCAAATGAAATTTTAAAAATCATCGGTGAAAAATACCAAATTTCACCACTTCAAAAGCAAGCCACCTCCCCAGCTTCGCTTTATGCGTTAGATGACGGCTACACTTTTGGCATAATTGATCCGCACAAACACGATTTTTGCGCTAGTTGCAATAGGCTAAGACTTAGCGCAGAGGGGCATTTGATACCGTGTTTGTATTTTGAGGACGCCCTAAGCATAAAAGAGGCTGTGCGCGCCGGCGACATCGCAAAAGCTAGCGAAATTTTAGCGCAGGTCTTAGAAAACAAACCAGAAAAAAATCGCTGGGAAATCGGCGCTCAAAACGAAATTTCAAGCCGTGCATTTTACCAAACCGGTGGTTGAGATTGCGCCTAGTAGAGAGCTTTTTAAGTATCCAAGGCGAGGGCAAATACTCAGGCAGACTTGCGCTGTTTATGCGCTTTGCAGGGTGCAATCTAAAATGCGCTGGATTTGGTGTGAGCGCTCACTCCCCTAAAACTAGCGAAATTTTGGTTGGGTGCGATACGATTCGCGCGGTGCAGACGGGGCATTTTGAGAGTGAAGAAGTAATTTCGGCGAAGTATTTAATAGAAAAAATCAATGGCGAAATTTCAAATGCAAATTCGCAAAAACCCATTATAATCATTACTGGTGGCGAGCCACTTTTGCATCACAAAAACGAAATTTTTATCGAATTTATCCAAAATTTACAAAGGTTAAATTTCGAGGTGCATTTCGAAACAAACGGCACGATTTTAATCGATTTTGAAAAGTTTGCGTTTTACAAAGATTGCGTTTTTGCTATCTCGCCGAAGCTTTCAAATTCGGGCGAACCGCGCGAAAAACGGCTAAATTTCGAGGCTTTAAAAGCGATTAAGAAAAATGCAAAAGATAGTTTTTATAAATTTGTAATTTCGCGCGAATTTGACGCCAAAGCTGAAATTTGCGAAATTTTAGCAGAGTGCGAAAACGAGGTTTTTTGTATGCCTCTTGGCGCAAATAAGGCGGAGTTGGAGCAAAACGCAGAATTTGTCGCTAAATTTTGCATAAAAAATGGTTATAATTACTCCGATAGAGCGCATATTAGAATTTGGAACGATAAGGAAAGTGTATGATAATCAGAAAAATGTATGAGTTTGAAAACGCCCATATAGTGCGCTTTTGCGGGTCGCAAAGGTGCAGACAGAGTATCCATGGGCACTCTTATAAATGCGAGGTTTTGCTTAGCTCAAATTACCTTGATAATGCTGGCATGGTCTATGATTTTGGCTATATGAAGCTTGGGATTAGGGATATAATCGATAGTTTCGACCATGCTACGACGATATTTTCTGGCGAGAGCGACGAATACAAAAACGATTTGAAAAAATACAGCGCGCGCTGGATAGAGATCCCGCAAAATGCGAGCGCGGAGCAGTTCGCGAGAATATTTTTTATCTTAATTCGCAGACTTTTAGAACTAAGCGAAATGAAAAACGGCGAGCGCGAAGTAAGGCTTCATAGCGTTATCGTGCATGAGACTTCCACGGGCTATGCGCAGTGCTTCGAAGAAGACGCCGATAACGAAAATATGGGCAAAATCGAGCTAGAAGAGATTAAATTTTCCCCAGGTGTAATGGCTGAGTGGAGGGATAAAAAAATGTTTGAAAAGCTCGTAAATGGCGTAAAATTTAGCTACGAAAAGGATTGCTAATGAGAGCGAAAATTTTGGGTATTTTTGCGGTTTTAGCACTTTTTACGGGGTGCAAAGAAGAGGAAGAAAAGGTGCTAGAAAAGCCGCCTGTATCTAGCGAGGTGCCTAGTGATGTGAGCATCGCAAACCCTGACCCGCTCCCGCAAATTAACCCGCAACTCCCGCCAGAACCAGTGGTAGAGTAATGGAGTATATGTTTGCTAGCGCGCTAGGCTTTCATAAATTTTTCGCCTTTGTCTTTGGCGCGCTTACGATTGTGTATTTTGCTCTAACGCGCCTTAAAATCGATAAAAACATTACATTTTATACTTTAAACGAGGCTGTGAAAAACGGCATCGTGAAATTTCCTGCTTTGCGAAATTTAAGGGGGATAAAAGCGCGCAAAAAGCTTTTTAACGGGCGAAAATATTTAGCTAGAATTCGTAAATTTTTGCCCGTGTATTACGCTGTTTTGGCAGCGATTGTAACAACTGGGGCTGTAATGTTGCCAGTAATGGCTAGCGTGAGTGTGAGTGTGGGGCTAATGTGCGTGGGCGCAGTGTGCATAATGGGGCTGTGCGCGGTGGGATACAAACGCCTTAAACGCGCATTTTTGGGGCAAAAATTTGAAATTTACCGCGCGCAAATAGCTAAAATTTTGGGCGCAATTTTTGCGATAATTTTGATAGTGAGTTTTATATAATGGTATTTTTTTATGATAAAAACGCAGGAAGCGAAATTTTGGAAATTTCGGGCGAAAATTTTTCGCATTTAAAGGCTAGACGCCTTAGCGTGGGCGATAGAGTGGATTTTAGAAATTTGCGCGATGAGAGAAATTATATCTATGAAATCACTGAAATTTCGCGCAAAACCGCGGTAGCGAATTTGGTTTTTAAAAACTCAGTCATCGCGCCAAAGCACGAATTTTGCCTTGCTTGGGCGGTGGTCGAGCCAAGCGTAATCGAAAAAACACTTCCTAGCCTAAATGAAATGGGCGTGGCAAAAATCATTTTTGTTTATAGCGATTTTTCGCAAAAAAATGTTAGGCTGGATTTGGAGCGCATGGGGCGAATTTTGATAAATTCGTCGTGTCAGTGCGGGCGAAATTCTATCATAGAGCTTGAAATTTTATCTAGCTCTGACGAGCTTTTGGCTAAATATCCAAATTCGGTTTTGATTGACTTTGAGGGCAAAAGTTTGGAGATTTTTGATAAAAATGAGATTCCTTTTATAGGACCTGAGGGTGGATTTTCCGAAAATGAACGCAAAAAATTTAGCAAATCTTACGAGCTAAATTTACCATATATTTTACGCTCAAACACCGCGATAATGACTGCTTGCGCAAGGCTTATTTTCTAAAAAAGTCAAATTTGATTTTTTAAAAATTTTATTGTATAATCGCGACCTTTTAAAATTTGCAAGGAGTTAAAATGAAAAAAGATATTCACCCAAATTATGTTGAAACAACCGTAACTTGCGCTTGTGGCAACACTTTTAAAACACGCTCGAACAAAGAAGAAATCCGTGTAGATATCTGCTCAAACTGCCACCCATTTTTCACAGGTAGCGAAAAAATCGTAGATAGCGCGGGTCGTGTTGAGAAATTTAAACAAAAATACGGAATGAAATAATTGCTTTATTTCGTTCCTACGCCGATAGGAAATCTCGCTGACATTTCAACCCATGCCCTTGAAATACTCACCAAATGCGAGATTTTTATCTGCGAGGACACAAGATTTAGTAAAAAACTTCTAAACTTACTTAGCGAAAAATATCAGATAAATTTCACTCCAAAAGAGTTTTATTCGCTTCACACGCACAACGAAAGCGAATTTTTCGCCAAATTTGACATCTCAAATTTCACTCAAAAAAATTGCGCATTTTTAAGCGACGCTGGCATGCCTTGCATTAGCGATCCAGGGATTGCGCTTGTGAAATTTGCCCAAAATAACGGCATCGAATACGAAATTTTAAGCGGGGCAAACGCGCTTTTGCTCGCAGTTGCGGCTAGCGGGATAGTGGAAAAGGAATTTTGCTTTTTAGGTTTTTTGCCAAATACTGGCAAAGAGCGCAAAATCGCCATAGAAAACATGCTCAAAAATCCCTATCCATGCGTGATTTACGAATCGCCAAAGCGGATTTTAAGTCTTGTTTGCGGTATCGAAAATTTAGATGAAAATCGTCAAATTTTTGCCATAAAAGAGGCGAGTAAAAAGTTTGAAACCAAATTTTTTGGCAGCGCAAAAGAGCTAGCCCTCACCCTAAAAACCGCGAATTTAAACGGCGAGTGGGCTGTGGTGGTAGCTGGCGCAAAAGAGGCAAATTTCGAAAAAATTAGCGAAAATGACATCAAAAGCCTTGAAATTTCGCCCAAAATCAAGGCAAAATTGCTTGCCAAAATCACCGGAAAATCTGTCAAAGAAATCTACAACGATTTAATAAAATAAGGCATCTCTTAACCATTTTTTGCTAAAATCGCAAAATGATTATTTACGGAAAACAATTATTTTTACATATTTTAGAACACCATAGCGAAAAATTTGTTCGCATTATGCTTGCTAAGGAGTGCGAGAGCGATATTTTTCGCCGGATTGCGCGCACTGGCGTCAAAGTCGAGCGCGTAGATAGCAAAAAAGCCCAAGCTTTGGCGCATGGTGGCAATCATCAAGGTTTTTTAGCTGAGGTTGGCGAGTTTGAATTCGCTGAGTTTGCGAGTGTGAAAAACGATGAATTTTTGGTCGTTTTATACGGGCTGACCGATGTGGGAAACATCGGCGCGATTATGCGCACGGCTTACGCTTTGGGCGCAAATAGCGTGATAATTGTCGCAAATAATCTAAACATCGAAGGCATTTTAAGGGCTAGTTCGGGCGCAGCCTATGAGCTAAATGTCGTAAGGCTCGCTGACGGACTTAGCGCGCTAAATGAGCTAAAACAAGCTGGGTTTGAAATCTGCGCTGCTAGTGCGGACGGAGAGAATTTCAAAGAGCTTAAATTTGCCAAAAAAAGGGCGCTTGTTATGGGTAACGAGGGATTTGGAATCCCTGCAAAAGTGCTTAAAAAATGCGATAAAAAAGTATCTATAAAAATGCGCGAGGGTTGGGATTCGCTAAATGTAAGCGCCGCTTTTGCGATACTTTGTGATAGGATTTTAAATGGATGAGAAGGAAAAAAAAGATCTAGATTTAGAGCGTTTGCGAGGCATGGATTTAGGCGAGGTCGCCAATGCAACGCATATCGAAGTGGAAAATTTAAAAGCGATTTTAGATAAAGATTTTCAAAAACTTGTGAATTTCAATGTCGCTGGATATATCAAAATTTTAGAGCGCGAATTTGGGCTGGATTTGAGCGAGTGGTTGAGCGAGTTTAGGGCTGCAAAGGCTAGTTTTGAACCAAACAAAAGAGCTCATGTCGAAAAGGTCTATGCGCGTGCAAGCGGTAGCAAAAGAGAGGGTGGAGGCTGGATAATATGGCTAGTGGCTATATTTTTGATAATCGCTGCGATTTTTTATTTCGAGCTTCATAAGAAATTTAACGAATTTTTAGGCTCCATGCTAAATGAAGAAACTAACGCCACATACTCCGATAATAGCGTGGTTAGCGATACGCAAAAACAGCTAGAAAATGTAGGCATCAAGCCTTATGAATCGCCGCGCGCATCGGAATTTAACGCTAGTGCTTATAGCGTCAGCGATTACAACGCAAGTGCGCCAAATGCGCTAGATCGAAGCATACAAATCATCAAAGCAGAGGCTAATGCAAGCGACGCAAACGCAAGTGATAGCAATGCTAGCGATAATAACACAAGCGCGAAATTTAGCCCAAGCGACGAGCTTAAACTTACACCGCATGTTAAAATTTGGCTAGGAATAATAAATTTAACTACTGGCAAAAAACGAGAATTTGTCACAAGCGAAAGCTATACGCTAAGTGCTAGCGACGAGCTTTTAATCGCTACTGGGCATGGTATGTTTGACATAGGAAAGCCAGGCGATCCAGTGAAATTTAGCGAGAAAAACACAATCAAACTCCACATCAAAAACGGCGAAATAAACAAAATTTCAAACGAAGAGTTTATTCGGCTAAATAAGGGCAAAAAGTGGTAAAAATCGTTTTCGCGCTCGCGTTTTGTTTGGGGCTGGCTTTTTGTGCGAGCCCTAGTGAAATTTTGGCGCGTTACGATATCAACGCAAGTGAAGATTTGAGCGATAAAAACGGCTTTGCCGACCTTACAAAGATAAGCAAAATTTTAGAAAAAAACCAAATTTTAAATTTCACTCCAAGCGATGGGGCGCGCGGGATTGAGATAAAATTTCTTACAAAGCAAAATTCAAAATTTCTTTTAAAACCGCTAAATTTGGTCTTTGACAGGCTAAATTTAGAGAATTACAAAAATTTATCTTTTCTAAATTTAGACGAGGGCGAAAAGCTAAGAAGCATACTTTTGCGCACAAACCGCATGATTGACCCAGGCGCGATTTACGCAGAGCTTAAAAAGCATAAAATTTATGTCGAGGATTTTATGATTTTAGGCGATGTAATGCTGTTTCGTCTGAATTTCGAGAGTATGAATTTACTCACAAACAAAGAACAAAACGAGCTAAAAAGTAGCTATTTTATAAATATCGCAAATACAAAAAAAGCAGTTGTTAAAACCAAAGGTGCGCAGGTTTGGTATCCAAACATAGCC
Organism: Campylobacter sp. JMF_11 EL3; assembly: GCF_027736965.1. Lineage (NCBI taxonomy): Bacteria > Pseudomonadati > Campylobacterota > Epsilonproteobacteria > Campylobacterales > Campylobacteraceae > Campylobacter > Campylobacter sp. JMF_11 EL3. The sequence goes on along the minus strand of NZ_JAOVTJ010000002.1, from coordinate 93,099 downwards.
TTTTATGACAAAAATTTAGACGAAATTTCAAACAAAATCAGTGAAGCAAAAGTAAAAGAGTTGGAGATTAAATTCCCGCCAAATGCGCATTATATGCACCTTTGCGACGCATTTGCTGGGGAAAATATCAAACAAGGCTTAGAAATCAAACTTATAGGAGGATGAGATGTTTGACGAGATTAGATTTGGCAAAATCGAGCGATTGCCTAATTATGTTTTTGCTGAGGTCAATGCGATTAAAATGGCAGCACGCCACAAGGGCGATGATATAATCGACTTTTCTATGGGTAACCCAGACGGCCGCACGCCACAGCACATCATCGACAAGCTTTGCGAAAGCGCGCAAAAGGACAAAACTCACGGATATAGCGTAAGTCAGGGCATTTACAAGCTTCGCTTGGCATGTGCTAACTGGTATAAGCGCAAATACGGCGTCATGCTTGACCCAGATAGCGAAATCGTCGCGACAATGGGCTCGAAAGAGGGTTTTGTGCATTTAACAAGCGCGATAATCAACCCTGGCGATGTAGCCGTAGTCCCAGATCCTGCCTATCCGATCCACACCCAAGCCTTCATTATAGCAGGCGGAAATGTGGTGAAAATCCCTTTGCCTTACGATGCGCAAACTTTGGAATTTGACGAGAATAAATTTTTCATCGAGCTTCAAAAAACATTTGATGAGAGTATTCCTAGACCAAAATATGTCGTGGTAAATTTCCCGCACAATCCAACAACCGTAACCGTCGAAAAGAGCTTTTACGAGCGCCTTGTAGCAATGGCGAAAAAAGAGAGATTTTATATCATCAGCGATATCGCTTACGCTGAGATTAGCTTCGATGGATATAAAACTCCAAGTATCTTTGAGGTCGATGGTGCCAAAGATGTCGCAGTCGAGGCATACACACTATCGAAAACTTATAATATGGCTGGCTGGCGCGTGGGTTTTGTATGCGGAAACAAACGCCTAGTTGCCGCGCTTAAAAAGATAAAATCGTGGTTTGATTATGGTATGTTTACCCCAGTCCAAGTCGCCGCTACAATCGCGCTTGATGGCCCACAAGAGTGCATTGATGAGATAAGGGCGACTTACCAAAAACGAAGAGATGTCTTGCTAGAAGCCTTTGGCAACGCGGGCTGGGAGATCGCTACCCCGCAAGCTAGCATGTTTGCATGGGCAAAACTGCCTCCACAATGCGCTGGATTAAAGAGCATGGAGTTTTCAAAACAGCTTCTAACGCAGGCTTGCGTGGCTGTTAGCCCAGGAATTGGCTTTGGAAGTGCGGGAGATGATTATGTGCGAATTGCCTTTATCGAAAACGAAAATAGAATCCGCCAAGCAGCGCGAAATATCAAAAAATATCTTAAAGAGGTCAAATGAGAGTAGCGATTTTAGGCGTCGGAACCGTCGGTAACGAGGTAGCAAACATACTCATCGAAAACGAAAAGCTAATCACTGCGCGCGCTGGGGTTAAAATCGAGCCAGTTATCGGCGTGGTGCGAGACCTAAGCAAAAAGCGCAGTGCTAAAATCCCGCTAAGCGATGATTTAAATTCAGTCATAAACCGCGATGATATCGATGTTTTTGTCGAACTCATGGGCGGGGTCGAAAAGCCTTATGAGATAGTTAGTGAAATTTTAAAACGCAAAAAGGCTGTCGTTACCGCAAATAAGGCACTTTTGGCTTATCATAGATATGAGCTTGAAAATTTAGCCGGCTCCACGCCTTTTGGTTATGAAGCTAGCGTAGCGGGCGGAATTCCGATAATCAAGGCTTTGCGCGAGGGTTTAAGTGCGAATAAAATCGAAAAAATCATCGGTATATTAAACGGCACTAGCAATTATATCCTCACAAATATGATGCAAAAAAACGAAAATTTCGAAGACGCGCTAAAAAAGGCGCAAGAGCTAGGTTACGCTGAGGCTGATCCGACCTTCGATATAGGCGGATTTGACGCAGCACACAAACTGCTAATCCTAGCTAGCATTGCTTATGGGGCGCAAGGTAGGCCTGAGGATATTTTGATAAAAGGTATTGATAGGATTAGCAAAGAAGATATATATTTCGCGCATGAATTTGAGTATGTAATCAAGCTTTTGGCGATTGCAAAACGCATTGATGAAAGCCGTGTCGAGCTTCGTGTCCATCCAGCCCTAATCCCACAAAACGCAATGCTTTCTAAGGTCGGTGGGGCAATGAACGGCGTGAGCGTTTTTGGGGATTGTATGAGCGAGAGTATGTTTTATGGGCCAGGAGCTGGTGGCAAGGCTACGGCAAGTGCAGTTATAAGCGATTTAATCGATATAGCTCGCGGTAACAAAAGCCCGATTTTAGGCTATAAAAAAGAGCTTGAAAATGATTTTGCAATTTCGCCTATGGGTGAAATTCGCACGAAGTATTATTTGCGAATTCGCGTCAAAGACGAAAAGGGCGTTTTGGCTAAAATCACAAATATATTAAGCGAAAACAACCTCTCAATTGATAGCTTTTTGCAAAAACCAAAGCAAAAAACCGAGGAGTGCGTTACGCTGTTTTTCACCACTCACACGAGCTTGGAGGCCGATGTCAAGCGCGCTATGGGCGAGCTAGACGCGCAGGAGTTTATCATACAGCGACCATTTATGATTAGAATCGAAGAGTAATGGGGCTAAGGGAATATCTTTTTGGATTTTCAGCAGAAGATAGAGCTGTATCTTGGCTAGAAGAGAATAAATTTAAGATAATCGCGCGAAATTTTCACTCACGATTTGGCGAGATTGATATCATCGCGAGCAAAGATGAAATTTTGCACTTTATCGAAGTTAAGGCGACTAGTGGCGATTACTGCGCTGCTAGCCGTGTAACGCCTGCAAAGATGAGCAAAATTTTAAAGGCGATTGATTATTACATTTTGACAAACGAAATTTGCGATGATTGGCAGATTGATTTAATTGAAATTTATCCGCAACGGATAAATTTTATCAATAATATTTCATTATAACCCAAATTTTTACCTTTCATTAATATTGTAAAACTATAATAGTCCGATTTTCAACCAAATTTATTTAAAGGAGAATTTATGGGAAAATATATCGAACTTACATCTGCAAATTTCAAAGATGTAGTAGGCGAGGGCGTTGCGTTAGTTGATTTCTGGGCTCCATGGTGCGGACCATGCCGTATGATAGCCCCTGTCATCGACGAGCTAGCAAACGAGTTTGAGGGCAAAGCTAAAATTTGCAAGGTAAATACCGATGAAGCGCAAGATTTGGCAGTAGAATTTGGCGTTCGCTCGATCCCAACTATGCTATTTTTCAAAAACGGCGAAGTTGCAGCTCAACTAATCGGCGCGCAATCAAAACAAGTAATCACTGATAAAATCAACTCATTACTTTAAAATTTAAGGGCGAAAGCCCTTTTTATTTTTCACTGAAATTTAGCCCTAAATTTGATTAAAAAATAAAACAAAGGAGAAAAAATGTTAGATTTAGCAATCATTGGTGGCGGTCCAGCTGGGCTAAGTGCGGGACTTTACGCCACAAGGGGCGGACTTAAAAATGTCGTAATGTATGAAATGGGTATGCCAGGAGGCCAAATCACAAGTAGCTCCGAAATGGAAAATTACCCCGGCGTAGCGACCGTGATGGACGGCATGAGCTTTATGGCGCCATGGCAGGAGCAGTGCTTTCGCTTCGGGCTAAAACACGAAATGATAAGCGTCGAGCGTATCAAAAAAGACGAAGACGGCGCATTTAGTATATTTTTAGAGGGTGGCAAAACCGCTCGTGCCAAGGCTGTAATCGTAGCCACAGGCTCGAAACCTCGCAGAGCAGGAGTCAAGGGCGAGGACGAGTTTTTTGGGCGTGGCGTTAGCACATGCGCTACTTGCGACGGATTTTTTTATAAAAACAAAGAAGTAGCGGTGCTTGGCGGTGGAAATACTGCGCTCGAAGAGGCGCTGTATTTAGCAAATATCTGCTCGAAAGTCTATCTAATCCACAGAAGAGACGGCTTCCGCGCTACGCCAAACACTATCGAAAAGGTCAAAAATAACGAAAAAATCGAGCTTATCACAAATGCCATTGTCGATGAGATCAAAGGCGATAATAGCGGAGTAACGGGCATCGTCGTTAGCGATAAAAACACAGGCGCAAAAAGAGAATTGAGCCTGCCTGGGATTTTTACCTTCGTGGGGCTTGATGTGCGAAACAGCGTGCTAAGGGACGAAAACGGCGATTTTATCTGCAATATGAACGACGAGGGCAAGGTCGTGGTAAATCTAAAAATGCAAACAAGCCTGCCAGGTCTTTTTGCGGCGGGTGATTTGCGCATAGATGCGCCAAAACAGGTCGTTTGCGCAGCCGCAGACGGCGCGACAGCCGCCCTTGGCGTGATTTCATACTTAGAGCACTCAAATTAATCAAATTCTAAATTCTTAAATTTCAAACCCCAGCCACGCCTTGTGGTTGGGGTTTATGTAAATTTTAAAATTTTAAAATTTGCAAAAACATTGAGTTAAATTTTAAATTTGTATAAAATTTGCAGAATTGTGAATTTTGGAAAATTTTGCGCTAAGAATTTGAAATTTTGAAATTTAAATTTTGGCGAGAGAGTGAGGGAATCGAACCCCCCAGAAAGCGGTCAACCGCCCTCTTATCGGATTTGAAGTCCGCAGACGCCACCAGGTCATCATCCTCTCCAAAACTCGCCATTATAGCAGGCTAAATTTGATTTTAGATTAAATTTTTAACCTAGATTTGCTTATTAAGAGTGAAGGCAGGATTATGAGCGCGCCAAGCAACAAAAGTGCCATTACAAGGCAGATCAAAAGCCCAAAATAAATCGTCGGCCAAAAATTGCTTATCATCATAACGCTAAATCCCAGAATTATCGCAAACGAAGTGTAATACATCGCATACCCGATACTAGCGTGGCTTGCGCGGATTGCCTCTGCGCTATCTTGCGTGCGCGCGAACTCGCGTCGGAAGCGAAATAGATAGTGTATGACATCATCTACGCCGATACCGATACTAATCGCGGCAATCGTAATACTCATAATATCTAGTGGAATGCCTAAAATCCCCATTATCCCAAAGCATACGCAAAGCGGGATTAGATTTACCACAATCGCGATAAATGCGTAGCTTAGCGAGCGGAAAATCAAGCAAAACAGCACAAACAAAACCCCAACCGTAATGCCAAGCGTGCCGATTTGCGAGCTCATTAGGGTTTGGAGCATGTTGTTATAAAGCACCATTATACCGCTTACCTGCACGCTTACGCCGTCATTTGCGAGCAATTTATCTAAATCATTTTGCAAATTTTGCAAAAATTCATTTCTGCGCAAATTTGGGTCGCTATCAATCGTGCGAACGCTAAAATGCGCCTCATTTTCTTCTATGCTAACATAGGGCGAAAGCACCATTTCTCGGTAGTTCTCAGGCAGTTCGGAGTAAATCAGGGCTAGCATTAAATCATCTAGCTCCTCGCCTGAGTTTATCTCGCGCCCGACTTGCAAAAGCGAGCTTAGAGAGCTTACTTGCCCGATAAATTTGTGATCGCTAATGTTTTGGTCTTTTAAAAATGCGTGAGTTTTATTGATAATGCGCATTTTTTGGGAGCTAAACCAGTATTTTGGGTCATTTTCGTTCGCGGCGTATTCAGCCTCGAATTCGTCCATTTCCTCGCTTGGCGCGCTCTGCGATTTTGGGAATTTTATCACGATATCGAGTGGAATCGTGCCTCCAAGCTTGGTGTCGATGACCTCCATACCGGCATAAATCGGGGTATTTTCCTTAAAATATCCGATAAAGCTGTTTTCCACACGCAATTTGCTAATCCCAAAAAGCCCAGCCAAAACAGCTAGCGCGCAAACTGCGTAAATTTTGCCTCTGTGATTTAGGGCTAAATTCGCGCAAAAATGGGTGAAGCGAAACTGCTTCTCAAAACTGCGATTATTGTGCGTGCGCCTAGATATGCTCATCACCGCGCCAAAGAGGCAAAACACCACGACTAGCGAGCACGCAATTCCCACACTCATCATAATTCCTAGCGAAATCACAGGCTTAATATCACAGAAAATTAGCGACATAAATCCCACAATCGTGGTAAAAATCGCAAAAAAGCATGGCTTGGCCCGCTCGCGCAAGACCGCATATACTAGCTGGCGTTGCGAAAAGCTAGGAAATCTGGCGCTGTATTCGCGGTAAGCTACGATTAGGTGGATACATACTGAAACCGTTATGATTAGTACAAGGGCGATGAAATTTGAGCTAATTACGGTGATTTCAAAGCCCAAAAGCCCAAAAAGCCCGCTACTAATCATTACCGAGTAAGCGCAAATGATAAGCGGAAGCACGATGAATTTCGCCTGCCTAAAAAAGAGCCAAAAGCACGCTAGCAAGAGCACTAGCGCGCCCACGCCATAAGTGCTAAGATCATTTCTTACATAGCTTATCATATCATCGGCTATCATGTTTATACCGCCCAAAAACAGCCGCTCGCTAGGGTGCGCGCTAGAAAATTCGGCGATTATGGCTCGAAGGTTTTGTAAATTTTCGTGGTCTTTGATACGAAGTTCATCTCTGTAAGCTTTGAAATTTTGCTCGGCAAGTTTTAAATTTTGCTTTAAATTTGAAATTTCGGAATTCGCCAAATTTGATTTTTTTGCCAAATTTAGGGCGTTTTTTGCACTATCTCGCGCACGAAGCAGCTCTTCGTATTTTTTCTCTGGTTTTAAATTTATCAAAATTCCAGTCGTGCCAAAATCCGCACTGACTAAATTTGAAGCGTAAAATGGGCTGGTTAGTAGCTCACGCTTGGCAGCGGCTAGGTCGATATCTGCGTCTTTTAGCGTGGGGATATGCTTTAAAAGCTCGCTCAAATCGCCCTTTTTGTTTAACAAAAGCGGCACATTTCCCAAATCCACCACGCTATCAACGAAGTCTAGCGCGCTAAATTTGGCGTTAAGCTCTGCGATATTTTCAAGTGTTTGTTTGCTTAGCAAGTCTTGCGAGGGCGTGTATGCTACGACGAAAAAATTCGGCGTAGCATATCTCGCGCTAACTTCGCGCCAAATCTCTAAATCCTTGTCGTTTTCTAAAAGCAGGGTTTGGCTAGAAGCGTCAATTTCAAGGTGAGTGCAAAAATAACCAAAAAAGAGCGCAAGAGCGCTAAATATAGCTAAAACGCTCTTTGGAAATTTGACAATTAAGCGAAAAATGCGTTTCAAGCGTTATTTGCCACTTTCAATTACGGTCGCATTAAGGCGTTTTAATAGCTCGTCAAAGCCCAAATTTTGCGCGACATCGCCAAATTGTGAGCGGTAGGTTTGGATTAGGCTAACGCCCACGATATCGACATCGTAAATGCGCCAATCGCTTCCAGCCGGGAAAAATTTAAAATCTATTGCGTAGTTTTTATCCTCGCCGATGATTTGCGTTTTTAGCACCCGTCTTTTTTCGCTTGGAGCTTCTTTGCTTAAAATTTTCATATCTTGGTCGGTATAAAGCGAGAGTTTGTCGATAAATGAGTGTTTCAAATGCGCCTCGTAAGCTTTGTTAAACTCGGCGATTTGGGCGTCTGAAAGGTTCGCATAATGCTTGGCAAGGGATAGTTTTGCCATTTGTTTATAGTCGAAATACTCATCAAATAGAGCGAAAATTTTGGCTGGTTTAGCGTCCTTTGCGAGCGCGCCGTCCCTCATAATCGAAACTGCTGTGGCGACCTTTTGGCTCATTACTGGCTCGATATCAGCGTCGCTAATAGCGTGTGAAAAACTAAAAAGCAAAAACGCCAAAGTTAAAATTTTAAAAAATTTCATTTTTATTCCTTTATTTTTTGTTCTCTGCTCTGCTCATAAGCATCGCGTAAAAATGGGTATAAATCCACAGCTCCGCTTGTCATTTTCTCGTAAAATTCAGGATCGCGAGAGTAATCGTTAAAAATCCTAAACGCATTTATCGACATGCTCACGGTGCTATCGTCGATATAATTTACCGGATTGGTGAAAAAATCGCCCACAAGCCCGAAAGTATCGCGCAGGTTGCTAGACCCTAGTATAGGCCACACGATATGCGGTCCTGCTGGCACGCCCCAGTATCCTAGCGTTTGCCCGAAATCCTCATCGTGGCGTGGAATTTGAAAATGCAAAGTCGCCGCGTCGCTAAGCCCAGCAAAACCGATTGTGGTGTTTATCAAAAATCTCTTTGTCTCGTCCCATGAGTTTTCGAATTTGCCTTGTAAAAGGTTGTTTGTCAGGCGCATTGGATACATTAGATTGTGGAAAAAGTTCGCAAACGCCCCTTGTATGGGATCTGGCATGACATAATCATAGCCTGTGGCCACAGGTGTCACCAAATAGCGGTAAAACACATCGTTAAAGCCCGTCATTACGCGGTTATAGCCACTTAGCGGATCGAAAACTTCCTTTTGACTATACTCGGCGTCAAACTCATCAATCTCAGCGCTAGTATCGGTGGCATACAGCGCACAGCTACACGCAACAGCGCATAAAAAAGCTCTATGAAATTTCAACCCTTATCCTTTTAACTTTAATCGAAAGGGCGATTTTACAAAATTTAAGTAAATTTTTGTCTATGTGTGAAATTAAAATTAAAATAATGAAATAAAATCCCATAAAAAGGTATTTTTAAGCTTTTTAAATATATTATTTTATACAGACAAAATCACAAAAAGTAAATGAAATAAAAAGGAAAATTTATGAACGCCAAATTTGCGCTAGAACTTTATCTTAGCAAGGATACGACGCTGATTTCACGCCATATCGCCTTGCTAAAAGCTGTCGATGAGACCAAATCAATCACCAAAGCCGCCCAAAAAATCGGCATTAGCTATAAAAACTGCTGGGATAGCCTAAATTTGATAAACAACGCGAGCAAAAAGCCCCTGATTTCTCGCGCGCAAGGCTCGAAAAAAAATAGTGGCTCGGAGCTCACTGACTACGCTAAAAGCCTAATTCGCTCCTATGATATCATCAGCAGGGTCGGCGATAGCTTTTTGGAGCAAATTTTAAAGGCTGATGATATCAGCGATGAAAATTTAATCGGACTTGAAAGAATTGGCATAAAACTCTCAGCCAGAAATCAATTAAACGCCGTAATTAGCGAGATTAGCAGAGGCGCAGTCGATAGCATAATCACGCTCACGCTTTCAGGCGGCGAGAAGCTAGACGCGCAAATCACAATCGAAAGTGAAAAAAACCTAGAATTAAGGCCTGGCAAAGAGGTTTTGCTAATATTTAAAGCTCCAAGCGTGAAAATTTTAAAAGGCGAAAATTTGGGCGAGTGTAACGGCGTGAAATGCAAAATCAGTGATGTCAAAATCGGAATTAAAAACGCTCAAATTTGCCTTGATACCGCAGGTCATCAAAACATAATCGCCATAATCGCGCGCAAAAGCGCAAATGAGCTAAATTTGGGCGTGGGCGATGAGGTATGCGCTTGTATCGAGCCCGATGATATCATTATCGGCGTGTGATTTGCACGAAAAAATTTTAAAATTTAAAATCCATTTTTTTAAGGAGAATTTATGAAACACAAATTTTTACTTTGCGCTCTTGCGCTATGTGGTGCGTTAAATGCGGGCGAGGTATCTATCGCAGCGGCTGCGAATACGACTTACGCTTTTGACGAGATTAAGTCTGAGTTTGAAAAGCTAAACCCAGATACTAAGCTAAATGTGAGCCTTGGTGCAAGTGGTGCGTTAAATACGCAGATCAAAAACGGCGCACCATTTGATATTTTTATGGCAGCTGATATGAAATTTGCCGATGATTTGTTTGAGGCTGGTTTTGCTACGGCAAAAGCGCAAACTTACGCCAAAGGCAAGGTTGCAATGCTAAGCGTGCGTGGCGTGGATCTTTCAAAAGGGCTTAATGCGCTAAAAGACGAAAAGGTAAAAACGATTTCTATCGCAAACCCAAAAACAGCCCCTTATGGCACTGCTAGCGTGGAAGCTATGCAAAAGGCTGAAATTTTTGATAGCGTAAAAGGAAAAATCGTCGAGGCTAAATCAATCGGCGAAGCCCTAACTCAGGCGCTAAGTGCCGCTGATGTGGGATTTATCGCAGCCAGTGCGATGTATGCGCCAAAAATGAAAGAGAGTGGCTGCAATGAAAGTGCATGCGAGGAGGGCAAACATTTCGTGCTAGTGCCTAGCGCGCTTTACGAGCCGATCGCGCAAGGTATGGTAATACTCAAAAAAGCCGAAAACAACGCCGAAGCAAAGGCGTTTTATGACTTTATTTTAAGCGAAAAGGGCAGGGAAATTTTCGCTAAATACGGATATGAGTTTTGAGAGTTAGGGTAGAGCAAATTTTAGCGAGTGAGGGAATTTATAAAATTCATTTCTCTCACGGGCTTTGCGGAGTTTTTTTAGAACTCCCAAAGCCCCTTAGTGTGGGATCTGGCGTAGAAATTGGCTTTAAAGCGACGCAGGCAGTATTAGCGCGCAAAAAATGCGAAATTTCAGCAGAAAATGAAATTTGTGCCGAGATTTCAGATATTAAATTTGGCGAAATTTTATCAAATTTAAGCTTTTGCAAAAGTGAGCAAAATTTAGAATTTGACATTATCGCAACCACGCAGAGCGTGCGAAATTTAGGGCTTTGCGTGGGCGATGAAATTTACATTTACGCAAATGCAAGCGCGATTTTTATAGAGAAAATTTATGATTAAGATTGATTGCGAAAAACGGCTAAACGAAAATTTTAAAATTAGTGTGAATTTAGAGATAAAAAAAGGCGCCTTTGTCTGTCTGTATGGGGCTAGCGGATCTGGTAAAACCACGATTTTAAGGCTACTTGCTGGCTTTATGAAAATAGATAGCGGGGCGATTAGAAACGGCGAAATCACGCTAGATAATGGGCAAAAATTTATGCACGCTAAGCAGCGAAGAATCGGCTTTTTGTTCCAAGACTACGCGCTTTTTGAGAATATGAGCGTGATAGAAAATCTGCTTTTTGCCAAAAAAGATTTGCAAAAAGCGGGCGAAATGCTAAAATTTTTAGAGCTTGAAAAATACGCAAATTTCGCCATTTCGCAGCTCTCTGGCGGACAAAAACAGCGCGTGGCACTGGCTCGTGCGCTCATGCAAAGCCCAGAAATTTTGCTACTTGATGAGCCATTATCGGCGCTGGATTACAAAATTCGTGAAAAAATCCAAGACTATCTCAAAAAAATCCATGAGAAATTTCGCCCTACAATTATCCTTGTCAGCCACGATATCAGCGAGATTTACAGGCTGTGCGAGCGTGTGTATGAGCTAAAAAATGGAAGCCTTGTGCGCGAGGGTTCGCCAAGTGAAATTTTCTTGCAAACTAGCGGTTCGCAAAAATTTAGCTTTCGTGGCAAGGTGGTTGCTTTGCGCGAAGCAGGTGGTGTAAATATCGCTATAATCGCTGTTGGGGCGCAACTTTGTGAAGTGGTTTTAAGCGTGAGCGAGGCTAGGGATTTGCGCGTGGGCGATAGCGTGAGCGTGGGCGCAAAAGCCTTTAATATAAATTTGAAAAAAATCGAGGAAAACAATGATTGAAGCTTTACGAAATTTAGATCTCACGCCGTTTTTGATTTCGCTTAAACTCTCAGTGGTGACGACATTTACTCTGTTTTGGATTTGCCTGTTTTTGGCATATTTTATGGCGTATAAAAATTTCAAAGCCAAAAGCGTGATTGAAAGCGTCATTTCGCTTCCACTCGTGCTTCCCCCAAGCGTGCTAGGATTTTATCTGCTCGTGTTTTTATCGCCGTATTCGACGCTTGGCAGGTTTTTCGATGAAAATTTTGGTGTGCGATTTGTCTTTAATTTCAGTGGTTTGGTGATTGCAAGCTGTATTTACTCTCTACCATTTATGTTTTCGCCAATGCTTAGCGGGTTTCGTTCGCTTCCAATCTCGCTTCGCCACGCTTCGTGGTCGCTAGGTAAGGGATTTTTTACCACGCTTTTTAGGGTGCTACTACCTGCGATGAAACCGTCCTTGATAAGCGCTGTGGTGATATGCTTCGCGCACACTATGGGCGAATTTGGCGTGGTGCTGATGATAGGAGGCTCTGTGAGCGAGCAGACCAAGGTAGCTTCGATTGCGATTTATGAGGCGACTGAAATTTTGGATTTTACCAGCGCGCATTTATACTCGGCGATTATGCTGATTTTTAGCTTTTTGGTGCTTTTGGCTATGCATTTTTTGGGAGAAAGGTCAAATAAAATAAGACTTTAATCACTTTTTTGCTAAAATGGCGCGAAAAATTTAAATTTTTGGCATAAAAATGGAAGATAAAAGAGTAATAACCAAACGATTTTTTATAGCTTTGATTCTTGGAATTTTGGCTATTTTCGCGCTTGTTTTTTGCATTTTTGGCTTTGTAGGCTCAAATATCCAAGCCGAGCTTTCTACCAAATTAAGCGTAGCAAAAAACGCTGTAAAAGACCGCAACGCCGAGCTTTTTAGCGAACTTGAAATTTTATCTGAAAACCTTAAAACCTATCAAGGTTTAAAAACCGAAAACGAGTATGCAAGAAGAACCTTGTATTTCCGTCTCATCGAGCATACAGCCTTACAAAAGCAAAATTTCGACGCGATTTTTTATGTCAGGGCTGTGGGTAATCAAGACGAGGTTATAGCCTCGTATTTTAATGATTCGGCTATGGCAAGTTTGGGCGAACTTAGGCTTGATAATTTTATCTCAAAAATCAAAGACAACCGCTATATATCGCGCTTCATGCAGATTAATGGCGCAAATAGATATTTTTTGATCCAAAGGGTCGAGGTAAATACATTTTTGATAGCCTTTGCAAACACAACTTCGCTAAATGACAAATTTGCCGGCCTTGGCGAAATTTTGATTTTTAACAAAGAGGGCGAAATTTTTAATATCACAAACGATATTTTCGTGCTTTATACAAATAGATTTGATTTTGAAGGCGAGAAAAAACTCAAAATTTTAAAAAGCCTTGGCGAGCGCAAATTTGTCTATTTTGAGAAATTTGACGACTCTAACAATTTTATAATGATAAGCAAAAATTTAAAAGAATATCTAAGCCTAAAAAACCTTTTGGTTTTGCTAGCGCTTGGGTTTTTGTTTTTGTATTTGCTAATCACTTTGACAAATTACAAATTCTTAAAACGCCGAATTTTCGATCCTTTGCACCTGCTTCACAGCTCGGTTTCAGGTGGCGTGTATAAATCCACAGCGACTAAAATCGAAACCATGGGCGCGCTAGATCAAATTTTAGAAATCGCGCAAAAACTCGATGAAAGCGTGCAGTATTCTGGTAGGGCTAGCAAGGTGGATTTCACATTTATCGACGCGCTGAAAAAAAGCTCACTAATGATTTTTAGCGTCGAAAACACAAATGGTATGATAAACAACGCTAGCCTTAGAGCCAAGGAGCTTTACGGCGATGATATCGTGGGCAAAAATATCTTTACGCTAGAAGCGACTTCGCTGTATGAAAACGCCCGCCAAAGCCAAATTTCGCTTTATACCAAAGAAAATTATGTTATCCACACGCACGATACTCCAAACGGCAAAAAGGATATGTATATCAAAAAGACCTTTGTGCGCAATGGAGAGGATATTTTGGTGCTTTATGTCTTGTTAGACGCTTCAAAATACCGCAAATTTTACACCGATACCAAAGAAAAGTATAAATATCTAAATGACGCCCCAATCGTAACCGTAGTCATCAAAGGCGGCGAAATAATCGATGTCAGCACTAGTTCGCGTGAAATTTGGGGATATGAAAATACTCAAATTTTAGAGGGTAAAACATATTTTTGGAGCCTATTTCAAAAAAGCGACGCCGATTCTTTGCAAAACGAGCTAAGAAACCTTATGAGCGATACTAGGCAAAATAATGAAGTTACTAAGCGGGTTTATCCGATTTTGCATAGAAATTCGATTAGGGCGTTTTATGAGATTACGATTTGTCTGTATAAAAAAGAGCGCAAAGTCGTTATGTATTTTACCAACATACACGATAAGCTCATGGAAATCAACAAACTCAAATCAGATATGAAAAGCAACGAAGAGCTTTTAAAAACCAGATCGTATAGCCCATGCACGATTGATTTGCTAGCCAAAAAAATCATGCTTAGCAAAGAGTATATGGAGATTTTAGGTAGTAAGGAAGCTAGCGTCGATACAGAGATGAGTATAGGCGATTTCGTAGCGAAAATTTACTATGTGGATTTGAAGAAATTTAACGACGAACTTAACAAATGCAAGCTAGGCATAAGCGATGAGATTTCATGCGAAATCAGAATCAAGCTAAACGACGAGCTAAGCGATAACGACGAGTTAAAATACGCGTGGATTAGCCTGCAAGGATATGCTAGCAAAAAAGAAAAAAGAAGTGGCGGTGCCGAAGAAATCGTCGCTACTATCGAGGATATTACCGCTAAAAAAGACATTGAAGCTGAGCTAAATTTAAATTCAAATGTATTTTTAAGGTCGTTAGAGGCGATTGTTATCACAGATGATATCGGTAGGATTATCCGCGCAAATAGGGCATTTTATACGATTATGCAATTTAGCGAAACCGATGTCGTGGGCGAGGTGCCAGAGTATTTCAGAGTAGATCACGACGGCGGTATAATGGGCGAAATCAAGGAAAAGCTAGACAAAGAGAGCCTAAGCTATACAGATGAAATTTACTGCGTCAAGAAAAACGGCGATGATTTCCCTGCGCTGTTTTCGGCTATCGCGATAAAAGATGAATTTGGCGTGGTAAGCAACTATATTTTAATGTTTAACGAAATTTCTGAGATTAAGAAAAAAGAGAGCGAGCTTGTCAAAATCGCTCACCACGACGCGCTTACAGGCTTGCCAAATAGAATCTACATTATGAACGCAGCGGGCGAGTATCTAAGCGCGGCAAAGGAACAAAACAGGCTTGCGGCTGTGCTATTTATAGATTTTGACGGATTTAAGGCGATTAATGATAATTTCGGCCACGATGTGGGGGATTTGTTTTTGCAAGAGGTCAGCAAGACTATGAATAACCTACTTCGCAAGGGCGATATTTTAGCCAGACTTGGCGGAGATGAGTTTGGCGCGATTATCGGGGATTTGAAAGACGAAAAAGCAGCGCACGCGCTATTAGAGCGACTTTTAGGAATTGCGAATAAAAAATTCAACCTCGACGGCAACGAGGTAAGTGCGAGCGTGAGCGTGGGCGCGGCGTTTTACGACGGAAGCGAAGAAATCGATTTCAATGAGCTTTTAAGTAGGGCAGATAGAGCGATGTACCGCGCTAAAACGAGCGGAAAAAATAGATATTGTATCTTTGATAAAGAGAATTTCGACGATTTGCAAATCAGCGAGGAAAGGCTGAAAAAATCTATCGAAAACAACGAATTTTTCATGCTTTATCAGCCTATCATCGATGATAAAGACAAAATTTACGGCTACGAACTTTTGCTTCGTTGGCGACGCGAAAATTTGGGCGTTTTGTTGCCTAGCGACTTTTTATTTGATATCAGAGAGCCGAAACTTGAAATTTTAATCTCTAAATTTTCATTTACGCAAATGTTGAAATTTAACAAAGAGACAAATTCTCTCTGCTCGATAAATATCAGCCTAGAAGTGCTAAAAAGCGATGAATTTTACCATTTTGCTTCGCGCGCGATAGAAAAATACGCGCCAAAGACTGAGCTATTTATGTTTGAAATCACCGATTTTAACGACAGAACCGCGGCTGATTTTAAACTCATTAGACAAAGATACGCTGATTTTGGCATTAAATTTGCTCTAAATAATGCAAATCACCAAAATTCAAAATACCTAAAAGGTATGCCTTTTGATATCATTAAAATCGATATGAGGCTCTGCCTAGATGTCGCCAAAAAGCGCGAAGGTATAAAAAATCTGCTAGATTTGGTGAAATACTTGCGCGGCGAGCTGAAATTTGAAAAACTAGGCGCGCAGGGTATCGAAAACGCGCTCTCACGCCGTTTGCTTAAAAATTTCAAATTTAATTTTATGCAAGGAAATTTCCTCGGAAAAGCCGTCGATAGAAGGGAAATCACCGCTATCATCGCCAAGCTAAAAGAGGCCAAGGGCGCTAAACCAATCACAAAAGATGAGTTTGAAAACTTTTTGATTGCCCTTGATTACAAAAATATCGCGCTTGAATTTTTAGAAAACGCAGAACACGGCGATATCACAGATCTTCGCTTCGAAGTTTTCCAAGAAGAAATCAAAGAGATCAAAACCAGAATCGAAAAATCCACAAGCCATAAATTTATGCTAAATACAGAAATTAATAAGCAAATTTTGGATATTCTTGCGCTTGAATTTGAAGATTTACAAAACTTCATTACAAAATACAAAGCGCGAGTAGATAAGTTTATACTAAATTTGGAGGAATCATGATAAATAGCGTCAGTGCGGACTTTGATCACGAAATACCAAATGGTTCGCGCCTATATTTTGGCACAAGCGCAAAACTAAAAAGAGAACTCGAAAATAAAGCTAGCAAAATTTTAGAAAATCACGGATTCAGCGAAATTCTCACGCCGTATTTTTCGTATCATCAGCATTTAAGCGTGGCTGGGGCGAAGCTTTTGAAATTTTCCGATCCTAGCAACCACGAAATCGCACTCCGTGCCGATAGCACGGTCGATGTCGTGCGAATCGTGCGCCGAAGACTAAAAGATGAAAGCCTAAAAAGACTTTTTTATATCCAGCCTACATTTAAATACCCTAGCGAGGAATTTTACCAAATCGGCGCAGAGTTAATAGATGAGAGCAACCTAGCCTTGGCGATAAAAATCGCAATACAAATTTTTAGAGAATTTAGCTTAGAACCTGTTTTGCAACTAAGCAATATCGAAATTCCAAAGCGAATTTGCGAAATACTAAATTTGCCAATTAGCGTTTTTGAAAAGGGCGAGATCGAGACGATTTTGGCTCAAAACTGCGACTGGCTAGGCAAAACAGCGCGCGCGACAAATTTGGGCGATGTGGAAAATTTACGAAAAATCGTGCCAGAGGAGATCAAGCCTTGTTTAGATGAAATTTTAAATTTAGGCGTAGAGTATAAAAATATCAGAGTTTCACTTTTGTATTATTCAAAAATGCGCTATTACAAGGCGCTATTTTTTAGATTTTTAGACGAAAATAGCGTGCTTTGCAATGGCGGAAATTATGAGATTGACGGATTGAAGTCGAGTGGTTTTGCACTTTTGGTTGATGCATTGATAGAAAAATTAATGATAAAGGATTAAACATGAGTAAGGTTGATGTAATCGTAGGCGCTCAATGGGGCGATGAGGGAAAAGGTAAAATCGTAGATATGATTAGTGCTAATTACGATTTCGTATGCAGAAGCTGCGGCGGACACAACGCCGGTCATACAATCATCGTAAATGGCGAAAAATACGCGCTTCACTTAGTCCCAAGCGGTGTTTTGCACAAAAATATCATAAATATCATCGGAAATGGCGTGGTTATTAACCCTGATGTTTTAATCACTGAAATGGCGCAATTTGGGGATTTGAAGGGTAGATTTTTTATCAGCGAAAAGGCGTTTTTAAATTTAGAGTATCACTCGCTAATCGACCAAGCTAAGGAAAAATTAAAAGGCGATAAGGCTATTGGCACCACAGGCAAGGGTATCGGACCTGCGTATGCGGATAAAATTTCGCGCACAGGACACCGCATAATCGAGCTTTTAGAGCCTGAGAAATTAACAGAAGCCCTAGTTAGGGATTTTGCGAGCAGGGCGCAACTTTTTGAGAGCTTAAATATCAAAATTCCTGATAAAATGGAAATTTACGAGGAAATCAAACGCTACAAATCTGTGCTAGAACCATATATCGCAAACACAACTAATATGATTTGGAAGGCGCTTGATTATGATAAAAAAGTCCTTGTAGAGGGCGCACAAGGAAGCTTGCTAGATATCGATCACGGCACATATCCGTATGTAACTAGCTCTTCGACTATCGCAGCTGGGGCTTGCACGGGTCTTGGACTAGCGCCAAAAGATGTTGGCGAGGTCATCGGAATTATCAAAGCCTATACTACGCGCGTAGGAAATGGCGCTTTCCCAACAGAGGCCAAAGATGAGTATGGCGACAGGCTTTGCGAAATCGGACATGAGTTTGGCACTACGACAGGTAGAAGACGCAGATGTGGGTGGTTTGACGGCGTAGCAGCGAAATACACATCTAGAATCAACGGAATTGATAAATTTGCCCTTATGAAACTCGATGTTTTAGACGGATTTGAGAGTATTAAAATTTGCAAAGCATATAAAATAAATGGCGAAGTGATTGATTATTTCCCAATCGAGCTTGGCGTGGTAGAGCCTGTATATGAGGAAATGCCGGGCTGGGATAGCGTAAAAGGAATCAAAAAATTCGAAGATTTGCCACAAAATGCGCAAAATTATATTAGAAAAATCGAGGAACTAACAGGCACAAAGGTAGGGTTTATCTCTACTAGCCCTGAGCGAACAGATACAATTATATTATAAGAAAGGCGGATAATGCGAATACAACTAGCACATGTTCCATACATAGCGCAAAAAATTGCGATAGATATATTAAATTCTGGCATGGTTACACTTAGCTCTGGCGTCGAGCCCATAGCCAAGGTAGCCTCAGAAATCATCAAAACTGATTTGCAAAAAGAAAAAGCCATAGACGAGCGCGCAAATGAGCTAATGGACGAAAGAATTGATGAATTTGACGAAATGAATGTAAATAAAAAAGATATGTTTTGGCTCATCAAGCGCAAACTCGCCGCACAAGAGAATTTCGAGCTGATTTTCGAGGATAGATACTCAAATATCTCGCATGAAATTTTAGAAACGATTTGGAAGAAAAATTTAGTAGATTATCAAGTGAGCGAAAATCGCATTAAAACTATCATTTACAACTCAATCGAGGGGTATTTGAAAATTTACAAAAAAATCGAAGAAGATGTCTATGAACTCATGCAAGGACATGGCAAAAAGCTAATCCCAGGCACCGAGGAATACGAGCTTGTGTTTGCGCAAACTTACGAAAAAGAGCTTAAAAAAAGAGGTATGCTGTGAAAGCGTATGTTTATTTAGAAAACGGCGTGTTTTTGGAGGCAAAGGCGTTTGGCAAGGGTGGAAGTGCCTTTGGCGAGCTTGTATTTAACACCTCTATTACAGGGTATGAAGAAATCATCTCAGATCCTAGCTATGCTGGGCAGTTTATAGTATTCACTATGCCAGAAATCGGCATTGTAGGCACGAACAGCGACGATGAGGAGAGTGGCAAAATCCACGCTAGTGGAATTTTTATCCGCGAGTTTAACAACACTCCCTCAAATTTCAGATCCGAGCAAAATTTGGAAGAGTATTTCATCAAAAACGGCAAATTTGGCGTGTATGATATAGATACGAGATATCTTACAAAAATGCTTCGCGATGAGGGAAATTTGCGGGTTTTTGTCTCGACTGAAATCAGCGACAAGGAAACCTTGAAAAAAGCTCTTCAAGACTCAGCTAGGATTGAAGAGGTTAATTATGTCAGCATTGTAAGTACCAAAACCCCATATATCCACGAAAAAGGTCATTGGGACGCAGTCAAGGGCGCTTATAGCACGCCGAAAAAAAATGGCAAAAAAATCGCCGTAATGGATTATGGTGTGAAGCGAAATATCCTAAATGAGCTTTGCGATTTGGGCCTTAGCGTGGAGGTTTTTCCGTATAATACTAAGGCAAAAACGCTGATTGATAAATTTAACTCTGGCGAAATTCACGGCGTATTTTTATCAAACGGCCCTGGCGAGCCAAAAATGCTAAAAGACGAAATCGCGCAAATCAAAGAGATAATCGAGGCTAGGATTCCGATTTTTGGCATTTGCCTTGGTCATCAGCTTCTCTCAAACGCTATGGGCTATGAGACATACAAACTCAAATTTGGCCAGCACGGCGCAAATCACCCTGTGCAAAATTTGTTTAACAAATCTATCGAAATCACAGCGCAAAACCACAACTACAATGTGCCAGAATCCATAGCTGAGATTTGCGATATCACGCACAGAAATCTATTTGACGGCACGATTGAGGGCGTGAGATACAAAAATTACCCTGTTTTTTCAGTCCAACACCACCCAGAAGCGAGTGCCGGACCAAACGAAAGCAAATACATTTTCAAAGAATTTTTAGAAATTTTATGATTAGTTTTTTTGCTATCATACCCGCCACGCTAATGCTGAGCTTGACGCACTGCATTGGCATGTGCGGGGGCTTTGTGATAGCTTATAATGCCAAACTAGCTAGCCTTAGCCCTGCTAGGGCGTTTTTTTTCTCGCTTGTTTATCAAATTTGTAGAATTTGCGCTTATATCATGCTTGGTGCGCTTGGCGGGGCGTTTGGCTCGGTCATAGTTTTTGGTGATAAAACAGCTGGTTTTATGCAGTTTTGCGCGGGAATTTTATTGATTATTTTTGGCGTTGCGCTATTAAAACGGGGCGCACTTTTAAAATTTATCGAAAATCAAAAAATTTATAATCTTTTTTTAGCCAAACCTATGAAATTCGCCCTTGGCAGGGAGGATATTTTGGGGTTTTGTTTGCTTGGGTTTTTAAACGGGCTTTTGCCATGCGGGCTAGTTTATACCTACCTAGCCATGGCGATAATGAGCCACGATGCCATGCAGGGCGCGCTTGTAATGGCGGTTTTTGGATTATCTACCTTGCCTGCGCTATTAGCTTTTGGTGGCGTGGCGAATTTTATTAGCGCAAAATTCTCGCGCGCTATGCTCTATATCTCTTCAATTATCATAATTATCTTTGGAATTTATTGGGCTTATTGCGGATTTATTCTCACAAGATAAATTTTTTAAGTCTTATATAAGTTAAATTTTGAAAAAATGACAAATTACATTTTAAGGGGCGTTTTATGAGTGATATTTTAAAAAATTTAAGCATATTGTTGGTCGAAGATGAGAGTAAGATGAGAAACTCTCTAAGAAATACATTTGAAGGAATTTTTAAAAATGTCTATGAGGCCAAAGATGGCGTAGAGGGACTTAAAAAATTTAAAAAATACAATCCAAATTTGGTCGTTACAGATATTTTGATGCCTATCGAAGACGGGCTTGAAATGACACGCCAAATCAAACAAATCTCCCCAGATACCCCAGTTGTCGTGCTTAGCGGATTTAGCGAGAAGGCTCAGCTTCTAGGGGCAATCGAGGCAGGTGTAGCCAAATACTTCATAAAACCGGTTGATATGGAAGAATTTAAAGAAGCGATAAAAAGCCTAATGAGCGCGAAACTTAGCGTCAGTAGCGTGGTAGAAATTTCAGGCGGATATAGTTTTGATCCGCTAAAAAGGGTCTTAACTCACGGCGAAGAGGAAATTTCGCTTACGAAAAAAGAGCTAGCCTTCATTTCGCTTTTGGTCTCGCGAATCGATACTTTGGTTTTGCACGAAGAGATTAAACGATATGTCTGGGCGAACGACAACTCAGTCTCAGATGTGGCAATCAGAACTTTTATCAAACGAATTCGAGATAAAATCGGCGCAGATGTTATCAAAAATATCCCAAGTTTGGGCTATAAAATCGAATCTAAAAAAGAGTAAAATTTTTGTTGATAAAAATGTCACAAGTTTAAAACTTTTGCAAACAAAAAGTTAATAAAAAGTCAAATTTAAGCTTTTTAAAACTTATTAACTCTTATAATCCTCCATAAAGTTTCTCGACTTTTAACCAAATTTTAAAGGAGGGTTTTATGAATCCTGAACAGGCATTACGCAGTGGCAAGATGCTAAGCTACGATTATACAGTGGCGAAATTGTTTTTGTATTCTACTCTTGCATTTGGTATCATCGGTATGCTTATAGGCACGCTTATAGCATTTCAGCTAGCATATCCAGATCTTAACTACTTGCTTGGAGAGTATGGTACATTTGGCAGACTTAGACCATTACACACAAATGGTGTCATTTATGGTTTTATGCTATCTGGAATTTGGGCTACATGGTATTATGTAGGACAGAGAGTTTTAAAAGCATCGATGAGCGAATCAAAATTTTTGATGTGCGTGGGTAAATTGCACTTTGTGATTTATATCCTAATCATCTTACTCGCTGTGGTTTCGCTTTTGGCTGGTGTTACGACATCAAAAGAGTATTCTGAGTTAGAGTGGCCTATCGATATTTTGGTTGTTGTCGTGTGGGTTTTGTGGGGAATTAGCATTTTTGGTCTAATCGGTATCAGACGCGAAAAAACGCTTTATATCTCTGTTTGGTATTATATCGCTACCTTCCTTGGCGTTGCTATGCTATATTTGTTTAACAACATGGAAATCCCGACTAGATTGCTTACTGGCATGGGTAGCTGGATACACTCTGTATCAATGTATGCTGGCACAAACGACGCTATGGTTCAATGGTGGTTCGGTCACAACGCCGTTGCGTTCGTATTTACCGTAGCGATTATCGCTGAAATTTATTATTTCTTGCCAAAAGAGAGCGGTCAGCCGATTTTCTCATACAAACTATCTTTGTTCTCATTTTGGGGATTGATGTTTATCTACCTATGGGCTGGCGGTCACCACCTTATTCACGGTCCAGTTCCTGATTGGGTTCAGACTATGGGTTCTGTCTTTTCAGTAGTTTTGATTTTGCCGTCTTGGGGAACAGGTATTAATATGCTCCTTACAATGAGAGGCGAGTGGAATCAGCTAAGAGAGAGCCCGCTAATCAAATTTATGATTTTGGCTTCTACTTTCTATCTATTCTCTACTTTGGAAGGTCCAATCCTTTCTGTCAAATCAGTAAATGCCCTAGCGCACTTTACAGATTGGATCCCAGGACATGTCCATGACGGCACACTTGGCTGGGTTGGATTTATGACAATCGCTGCTATGTATCACATGGTGCCTAGAATGTTTAAAAGAGAGCTTTATTCAAAATCTTTAATGACAGCTCAATTTTGGATCCAAACAACAGGCGTTGTGCTATTTTTCAGCTCAATGTGGATTGCTGGTATCACACAAGGTATGATGTGGAGAGCAACTGATGATTATGGCAACTTGCTATACTCATTTATAGATACAGTTAGCGCGCTAGTTCCTTATTACTGGATTAGAGCGATTGGTGGTTTATTATACTTCATAGGTTTGTGTATGTTTGTATATAATATCTTGATGTCTATTCGCGCAGGCAGAAGCTTAGACCAAGAGCCTAGAAGCGCTTCACCTATGGCTGCGTAAGGAGAGAAAGATGTTTAGTTGGTTAGAAAAAAATCCGTTCTTTTTTGCGGTTGGTGTTTTTGTAGTCATCGCTTATGCTGGTATCGTTACGATTTTGCCAGATTTTGCTAATAGCGCTCGTCCAATCGAGGGCAAACAACCATATACTGTTTTGCAACTCGCTGGTCGCCATGTCTATATCCAAGAAAGCTGTAATGCCTGCCACTCACAACTTATCCGTCCGTTTAAATCAGAAACTGACAGATATGGTGATTATTCAAAAAGTGGTGAATTTGCTTATGATAGACCATTTTTGTGGGGTTCTAAAAGAACTGGCCCGGATCTTGCTAGGGTCGGACGCAACAGAACCACAGGCTGGCATGAAACTCACATGAAAGATCCAAAAGTCTTAGTCGGCAAATCAATCATGCCTGCATACAAATCTATGTTTAAGAAAAACGCAGATATGCAAACAGCCTATGCTGAGGCTTTGACGATTAAAAAAGCCTTCAATGTCCCTTATGATACAGCTGGCGCACCAAAGCTCGAAGCTGATCCTAACAAGGACGCTATGTCAAATTTCGAAAGCTATAAAGCTGAAATGATGGCAGAGGCTGAGGCAATCGTAAATGATATGCGCGACGAAGATGTCAAAGCGGCATTTAAAAACGGCGAAATACGCGAAATCGTTGCGTTAATAGCATATTTAAATAGCTTAAAATAGGGGGTTTGTGATGAGCATTGATTTCATAAGGCAGCTACAAGCTTATGGCTTTATCGCCTTTGTAGTGCTAGCTTGCATTGGAGTTTATGGATACTGGTTTCATTTGAAACACTCTGAAAAAACAGGGCGCAGAAACTACGAAAAGTATGCAAATTTGGCGCTTGATGATGAGCTTGGCAGTGAAATCATAGAGTCTCGCACACCTACGAAAGAAGAAAAAGGAAAATGATATGAAATGGCTAAATTTAAGCGATAATGTTAATGTTGCGGCGTTGATAGCGTCGTTTATACTTGTCGCAGTTACGGCTTTTATCGTTAAAAAATATGCTGGTCAAAGTAAAAGCTTAAACGAAACCACTGAGACAACTGGCGAAGATTTTGACGGAATTGCCGAGCTAAAAAATGGCTTGCCAAAAGGCTGGGCTATATGTTTTGTTTTGATGTTTGTCTATGCATTAGTGTATTTTTTCATCGCTTATCCGCTAAATTCATACTCACAAATCGGCGAGTATAACGATGAGGTAAAGGCACACAATGCTAAATTTGAAAAAACCTATGCAAACGCTGATAGCACTACGCTAAAAGCTATGGGCGAATCAGTATATTTGGTGCAATGCTCACAATGCCACGGACTTGACGGCGATGGAATCGATGGCGAGTCTGCTGACCTTACTAAATGGGGCAAAGAGGCTGGTATAATTGATGCTATCAACAAAGGCTCAAAAGGCCTAAATTATCCACTTGGCGAAATGCCAGCAGGTATGGTTAGCCCTGATGACGCAAAAGCAGTAGCTGCATTTATGGCAAAAGAAATTTCTAGCCTAAAAGCCACAAAAAATGAAAATTCGGTTGAAAAAGGTAGAGAGCTATGGCCTACTTGCGCTGCTTGCCATGGTGATGACGGCAAGGGTATGGACGGCTCAGCGCCAGATCTTAGTAAATACGGCTCAGCTGAATTTAGTGTCGATGTGCTAAATCGTGGCAAAAAAGGCTTTATCGGCACAATGCCAGCCTTTGATGACGGGCGTTTAAACGATGTGCAAAAACGCGCCGTTGGCGAGTATATCAACTCTATCAAATAAAGGGGCGATTATGGAAAATGTAAAAAGATCGGTTTTTGCGCTAAATGGCGTAACTGGAATGCTAATCGCAACTGCGCTTTTGCTGGCGATTCTTGCATGCCTTACCTGCCTTGGCATTAAGACACAGCAAGCTGTCATGGATAAGCCTTATGAGCTAAAAGATATTAGCTCTGTAAGCGAAAAAAGCTCAGTCGATACGCAAAAAAAAGTATTTGTGATAAAGGATAAGTGATGAGTGATGCATTGATTGAAAAATTGATTTTACTTGGTTGTATCGCTTTGGCTGTGGCAACTGCTGCCTCTGTTTTGACTAGAAATATCCTATTTATCGGTTGATGAGAGCAATTTTTGCGATTTTTTGCCTGTGCATTTTAGCGCAGGCAAAATTTGTTTTAAACACAGGCGAGATTATCACGCCTATGCTTGCAGAAAAAATCGAAATTCTAGGCGCTGAGACGCAGGATAAAACTGGCGTAGGCGTCTATGTTCTAGCCACGAAGAGCCTTGGAGATGAGAGTTTAGAAAATTATGCCTTAAATTTCGCTTCAAATTTAAGCTCGCCTTATGCGCTTTTAGTCTTTGCCGAGACCGAGCATAAGGTTGAAATTTACGGCTCGCCTGAGGCGTTAGCGCTTTTTGATAGAGAGCAAATTTTAAGTGTGGGAAGTAATGGGCGTATAATCCCAATCATCGCCTCGCAAAAAAAAGATCTAAACCAAACCCAAAAAATCGGCGTTTATAACGCTGCGCTTTTAAACGGATATGCCGAGATTTGCGACCAAATCGCCGCTTCAAAGGGTGTGAGCTTGGAGAATTCTATCGGCAATACAAACAACAATTTCATAAATTTCTTGCGCTATATTTTTTACGCGACGCTGATTTTCGCGCTAGGCTCATATCTATACAAAAAAGGCAGAAAAAATGGTGCAAAATAAAAAAACTCTCTGGCCCTACGGTATCGCATTTAGCATAGTAGCAATCATCGCAGCGTGCGTAGCGACGATAATTTTCTCGCTAGATTATCCGGTGCATAGCGATAATTTTTACTTCGATAAATACCAAAAAGTCGATGAGAATTACAATGAGATCCAGCTAAAACAGCAAAATTTCGAAAAAAAATATGAGGTAAATTTTGAAATTTCAAATCCGCAAAATACAGAAAAATTTAGCCTAAATTTGCCGATAAAAGCGAAAAATAATGCCAAATTTGATAAAATCTCAGCCGAAATTTTACTCACTAGACCAGATAGCACGACTTTTGATAAAAGGCTTAATACGCAGTTTTTAGATGGTGCGTTACGAAGCGAAAATTTTAGTATCGAAAAGCTTGGCAGGTGGCAGGTAATGGCGAAAATTTCAGATTCCATAGACACAGGATTTTACAAATTTGAATTCAACGCAACCAAAACAACTTCGGGTATTTACGACTTACAGATCCTTGAAGGAGGCCGTAAATAGGGCAGAGGGCGGAATAGTTTTCGCCGAAAGTTTAAGCGAATTTTACAAAAAGGCGGTTTTTGTAAATGGTTTTGATGAGTGCGGGCAGATCGAGCGCACACTTTTTATGCAAGAGGCCGTCAAAAATACCAAAAATGCAAATGAAAAACTCCGTTTCCCAAGTGAATTTTTCGAATTTATGCAACACAAAGATTATCTGTTTAAATTTTTCAAAGAGCTTGCTAGCGAAAAGGTGAGCCTGCAAACTCTCGATTTTAGCGATACTTACGCGCAATACAGCGAACATTTCGAAATCTTAAAAGAGCTTTTGCAAAATTACCAAAATTTTTTGCAAAACGCTAAAAGCTACGATGAAATCACGCTTCCGCAAATTTATGAATTAAACGAAAATTATCTAAAAAGATTTGATAGCATTGAGATTGATATTGACGGAAATCCGAGTAAATTTGAGTTTGAAATTTTAAAGCGAGCTTCGCAGGTTACGCAAATTTATCTAAATTTTAAGGCAAGTAAATTTAATCAAAAAACGCTCCGTAGTATTAGCGAGCTTTGTGGGCTTAACTTTGAGAGCGGATTTAGCTACAAGCTAAATTTAAGCGAGAATAAAATTTTAGAGTCTTACACTGCGCCAATCCCGCAAAATAGCGAAATCGTGCTAAAAGGATTTGAGCTTAGGGCTTTGCAGGCTTGCTATATTTTTGAGAAAATTTCAAAATTTATTAGTCTTGGAATTAATCCGGAAAAAATCGCAGTAATTTTGCCTGATGAGAAATTTGCTAAAACCCTTAAAGCTTTGGACGAAAAAATTAACAAAAACGCCCCAATGCTGAATTTTGCTATGGGCGAAAGTGTCAGAGATAGCCTATTTGGTGTGAGTTTGGCTAAAATTTCAGAGTGCATTAAAGAAAACATAAGGCCAAATTTCAATCCACAATATCTAAATTTAGGCAAAGATACGCCGCGGGATTTGCCAAACGAGTATGATTTGTTTTTTAAAGAGGCTGGGATTAGTGAAGAAATTTTTGATAAATTTAGAGAAAATTTCAACAAAAGCGTAGAATTTGAAGTTTTTGATGCTTGTATAAATGAGCTTTTGCGCGCAGTCAAAACCAAAAACGATGCCCTAGCAAACAAGCTAAAATCGCCAAAATTTTTAATCAAAATTCTAAACGAAAAATTTGGCGAAAACCTTACGCTATCAAATTTGATTGATCTTTTCCTTGGCGAGCTAAAAAATGTCAAACTCGATGATATTAATGGCGGAAAGGTTACCGTAATGGGGCTTTTGGAGAGTCGTGGCGCAAGCTTTGAGGCTGTGATAATCCCTGATTTCAACGATGACTTTGTGCCAAAGCGAAGTGAGGGCGAGATGTTTTTAAACAGCACTCTTCGGGCCAAGGCTGGGCTAATTAGCCACAAAGACAGGGAGGATTTGCAGAGGTTTTATTACTCTTGTTTGATTTTTGGCGCGAAAAAAGTAGCGATTTGCTACCACGACATGGCGGAAAAATCGCCGTCTAGGTTTTTGAAAAATTTTAACACGCAAGAAGATATGGACGAGTTTAGCATGCAAGATTATTTGCGCATTTTTAATGGCAAAATCTATGAAAAGCCAGAATTTAGCGATTTTACGCCAAAGATGGAGCACGATTTTTTTGCCGAGCCTGTTTCGCACGCTAGATTTGATACATTTAGCACATGCAAAAGAAAGTATTATTATTCATATATTTTAAATATCAAAGAGGGGCTGAAATTTGGCGAGGATAACGCTTCTATGGGAAATATCTTGCACGAGGCGTTTGAGGAGTATTACGCTAAATACCCTAAATTTGACTACGCAAAATTTGTGGAAATTTACCTTAAAAAGGCTATGAAAAAAAATGTCGATTTTTACAGCATTTATTATGATTTATGCAGGGTTAAATTTTTGGCTAAAACCATAGTTGAACATGAACAAAAGTGGAATTTTGCGCAAAGTGAGGCGAATTTTGACGGCGTTAAATTTAACGAATTTGCCACAATTAGCGGAAAAATCGACCGCATAGACACAAACGAAAGCGGCGATAGATTTATTATTGATTACAAAAGAGGCGATTACAACGCCAAATCAATGCAGCTAAAATTCTACAAAGCCCTTTTGGGTGATGATGAAATGGAGGCTGCGTATCTCTCGCTAAGGGATAAAAAATTCGCTTTCGATGAAAACGAAAAAGATGATGCCGGAAAAAGTGCATTTGAAATTTTATCTGAAAAATTTGAAGAAATCAGAGCACTTTGCGAAAGCGAAATCAGCTTTGAGCGCGCGAGCAAGAGCGGTGCATGCAAATATTGCGCGTATAAAATAATCTGTAAAGGCGAAATCAATGATTAAGATGAAAACAAATGAAGGCAAGGACGCAAGATATCTAGCGCTTGAAGCTAGTGCGGGTAGTGGAAAGACATTTTCTTTGGCGGTTAGGTTTGTGGGGCTCGTGCTTTTGGGCGAGAATATAAATGAAATTTTGGCCTTGACCTTTACTAAAAAAGCGGCCGCTGAGATGAAGGTGCGTATAATCGATACATTTTCGCTGCTTCACACGCCACAAAAAGAGGCTGAGCTTGACGCGCTTTGCGTGCTTTTGAGCAAGGAAAAAGAGGAAATTTTGCGCCTTAGAGATGAGCATTTGGCGAAATTTATGGATTGCGCTTTAAATATTTCGACCTTTGATGCGTTTTTTGGCAAAATACTGCGCGCGTTCGCCCTAAATGCGGGGATTAATCCAAATTTTCAAAACGACGATAATATACTAAAAGCCCAAAATGACGCCTTTATCAAAGAAGCTTTCAAAAACGATGAATTATCGGGCAAAATGTATGAATATATAAACGATGCAAATTTAAACAAACAAGCGTTTTTTGAGGGCATTAGCGAGCTGTGGGAAAATGGAATAAGTGCAGATATTAGCCAAAGCAAAGCCCCGAATTTAGACGAAATCAATGAAATTTTAGCCCGTATGCACGGAATTTTAGTGCGCAATAAAGCGAGCGATAAACAACTAAATTTTATGTTGCAAACTAACAATATTAGCGAATTAAGTGGCAGGTCGTGGTTTGATAAACCAAGTTTAGATTACAGAACTTTTGCTAAGGCTTTTTCGCCTGATTTAGATGATGCATTTGCAAATTTAAAACGCGCAATGCTTGAATATGCGATAAAATTTGAAAATTACCAAATTTCATCTTTGGCAAAATTTCTAAATTTCTACTCGCAAAACAAAAAAGAACTTAGTAAAAAAAGCGCTAAGATGACATTTTCTGATGTTAGCGTGGGCGTGCATGAGCTGTTTTGCAAAACTGGCGAGATTGGAGAGCACAATGATTTGCTCTATTTTAGGCTCGATTCGAAAATCAAGCACCTTTTAATCGATGAGTTTCAAGACACCAGCGTTTTGCAGTATGAAATCATGCTTCCTTTGATTGATGAAATCGTCGCTGGGCTCGGTCAAAGTGGGCTAGGAAGCCTTTTTTATGTGGGCGATAAAAAGCAAAGTATCTATAAATTTCGCGGGGCAAAAAAGGAGCTTTTCGATTCGCTCAAAGATAGGCATAATCAAATAGTTTTGGAAACTATGCCAAAAAATTATCGCAGTTTAAAGCTTTTGGTTCGATTCGTAAATGCGATTTTTGGGGATTTGGTGGCAAATGAAGAAACGGGCGAAAAATACGATTACAAACCGCAAGAAGCAAATAAATTTAATGAGAGCAAATTTAGCGCAGAGGTTTTAGATAAAATTTTAAAATTCCCAAAAGAAAATAAAAATTTATCGTTTTTTACGCCAGATGACGACGATTTTGGCTATATTTGCGCTAAGACATACGAAGATGTTTGCGAGGGCGCCGTAAGCGAGGCTATACGCTTGATTAAAGAGCATAGTGTAAGCCCTAGCGATATAGCGATTTTGTGCTGGACGAATAAAGATGTAGCAAAGATACAAGAGCTTTTGTCGCTAAAAAATATTTCATCATCGACCGGCGCTACGAAAAAACTAATTGCTACGCCCCAAGTTAAGGCGATTAGCGAGTATGCGAAGTATCTAATTAGCAAAGATGAAATTCACGCTTTAAATATAAAATCGCTTTTAAATTTAAGCGACAAGCTAGAATTTAGCCCAGTTTCGCTAAGTGATGAGCCTGTGAGCGTAGCTAAGACAATCGCTGAAAATTTGGGGCTAAATTTTGGCGATGAAAATTTGCTCATATTTTTTGAAATTTTGCAAAAGTATGATAGCTTCGCGCAGTATCTTTTCGCAGATGATAACAGCGACGCCTATGCCAAGGAGCTTAGCGGGGTCAAGATTATGACAGTGCATAAGTCAAAGGGGTTAGAATTTGCGCATGTGATTTTGTGCGATTTGCTTAGCAAAGGAGGCGGCGATAGGGATAAATTTATGCTAGGTTACGACGGGCAGTGGCGCATAAAATACCGCATGACAAATAGAGAAATTTACGATGCAGAGTATGCAAAATTTAAAAAAGATAGCGAAAATTTGGAACGAGCTGAGGTTTTCAACAAGCTATATGTGGGCTTTACAAGAGCCGAAAAATCGCTGATAATCGTAAAAAAAGGCGGTGTTTTAAACGGAAACAATCCTAGCTATTTTACGCCTTATACTTCAAATAAAGTGGATAAGAAATTTTTAGAAATCGAGGATTTTGAGTATGGCTACATCATACCAAGTAGCGTTACGCCAGCGCTAGTGCAAAAACCAAAAAAGATAAATCTACAACCAGTCGCGAAACAAAATATCACAGAGTATGAAAGAGCCAGCGATAGGGCTGTCGTGGCGGAATTTAGCAAGGTTTATAAGGGCGAGGCGTTGCACTACACGCTTGAAATGCTCGATGATTTTGAGATTTCTAGCTTGGAGAGTGCGCTAAATTTGGCAAAAAATCGCTACGCGAAATATTTGGATTCGAGCGATTTTGATGAGATTAGGCAAAAGGTCGAAAGCTTGTGCGCTAATGAGGAGTTTTTATCATACATATCAGGGTGCGAAGTTTACAAAGAAATTTCGATAAAACGGGAAAATGGCGGAGTTTCTAGGGTGGATTTGATGTGCGTTAGAGATGATGAGGTTTTGCTTTTTGACTACAAAAGCTCTCCGTATTTTTTAGAAAAAAACAAAAAACAGATTAAATCATACAAAAAAGATTTAATCCTATCAAGCAAA
This sequence comes from Campylobacter sp. JMF_11 EL3, assembly GCF_027736965.1. NCBI lineage: Bacteria > Pseudomonadati > Campylobacterota > Epsilonproteobacteria > Campylobacterales > Campylobacteraceae > Campylobacter > Campylobacter sp. JMF_11 EL3. Next base: position 61,444 of record NZ_JAOVTJ010000002.1, on the reverse strand, counting down.
AATCCAAATTTGAGTGTTCGCACATTTATCGTGGTTTTAGAAAATTCTGTAAAAATCGAAGAGGTAAAAGAATAAATTTAACTCCCAAAATGGGAGTTAAATTTTAGTATAGCACTACATGGACATTTCGTGGTCCATGCACGCCAAGAACTGTGATAAGCTCGATATCTGCGGTGCGAGATGGTCCCATGATAAAGTTGATATTTGTAGGCAACTCATCTTTTGTAACCTCTGCTAAGGCTTTATCTAAGCTTTCTACAAGGGCATTTTTTCTAAGTAAAATAATGCAGTTTGTCGGAAGCAAGCTAAGAAGTCTTGGTTGTGCTTTTGAGCTAACTACGCAGCATACGCCAAAGTTTGAAACGCCAAGTTTTGCTTGAATAATCGAAGTATCCGCATCAAAAAGCGCTTCTCTTATCTCATTTACTGGTTTGTCAAACGGCAATTTTTCTGCTTGCAATTTGTCTGTTTTAATTGGCAAATCTGAACCAAACATAACTGTTTTTGCGCCGACTGTTTTGACGATCTCTTCTACTAGCGCTTGAAGTCCTTTTTCGTCTGTCTCATGAACAACGGCTTTATTGTTTGTCAAATTTGTCTTAAAGTTTTCATATTTATCGCCTTCGTTTTCGACAAATTTGGTTATATCTAGTGGTTCGATTTCTGTTCTTTTAGCTACTCTGTTTGACCTAATTTTAGCTAAAATTGTCTCTTTGCTACTCATAGATTACTCCTTCGATTTTTTGGATATCTGCGTGTAGATTTCCTTTTAAGACAGGTGCTGAGCGATGTCTTGTCCATAGTTTTACCACAGGGATTGAATCTGCCTTTTTAACTACGAAATTTGAGAATTTAGAAGCTATGGAAATTCCAGTTCTCCACATAAATCCATTTGTAGCAACTGTTCTAAATCCAGCAAATCCCATTGCTTCGATTTTGCTGTGTTCTAGCAAATCAGAGCCTTTTGCCTTTTTCTTACCTTCACCGACTTTATTGCTTCTTAGCTTTCTGATTGTCTCTGCTAACGGAATTTTAACAGGGCAAACTTCGCTACATCTACCACAAAGTGAGCAGAAATTAAGAATATCTGCATTTTTTTCCATACCAAAAAGTTGTGGGCTGATTACTTCGCCGATTGGTCCTGGATATACAGCGTGGTATGTGTGACCGCCGATTTTATCATAAACAGGGCAGTAGTTCATACAAGCACCGCATCTAACGCATCTTAGAGCTTCGAAGTATTCTTCATTTGTTAGCATATCGGTTCTACCGTTATCTAGTAAGACAACATGGACTTCTTTTGGACCGTCTAACTCGCCCTCTTTTCTAGGGCCTGTGATGATGTTGTTATAGCAAGTAATAGGCGCACCTACGGCTGATGGAGTAACAGGCGAGTGAGCGCTTACTACATCTTCAAATGTCTCTAAAACTTTTTCTATACCACAGATTACGATATGCACATCAGGGGCTGTGGTACACATTCTACCGTTACCTTCGTTTTCTAGCAACCAAATGGCTCCTGCCTTGCTAATACCAAAATTTGCGCCTGAAATTCCGATTTTCATCGTTCTAAATTCGTTTCTTAGGTGGTTTCTAGCGATTGCATTTAGTTTTTCAGGTTCGCTCTCTAATGGCGCACCTAAGCGCTCTTGGAAAATTTTACCGACTTCATTGCGGTTTTTGTGAATCGCAGGGACGACGATATGAACAGGCGGATCTTGGATTAATTGGATAATCAACTCACCAAGGTCGGTTTCTTGGGCTTTGATGCCTCTTTCTTCTAAATAGTGGTTTAGGTGAATTTCTTCACTAGCCATTGTTTTTTGTTTTAGAACTTTATCTCCGTTGTGAGATTTTATAATTCGATAAATTATCTCGTTTGCTTCCTCGCCATTTACTGCCCAATGCACTTTCATGCCGTTTTTTGTAGCATTTGCTTCAAATTCGAGTAGTCTTTCATCAAGTGTCGCAAGAGAGTTATTTTTAACGGTTCTTGCTCTGCTTCTTAACTCATCAAAATTTTTAAATTTTGTAGTGCTAAGTCTGTTTCTGTTACCTTGAAGAGTGTGCATTGCAGAGTCAAGGTTTGCTCTTAGTTGTTTGTCAGCAAGCTTTTGATTTACTAAATTTTCATGATTCATCATAGCGCTGCTCCTTCAATTCTTTTGATTATGAAATCATATAGATGAATACCTTTTACTCTTGAACCATTTTTTTTCATAGTTCCTGCGATATTCATCAAACAGCCGCCATCACCTGAAACGATATAATCAGCTCCGCTTTCTTCTATGAATTTAATTTTTTGTTGAACCATAGCGTTAGAAATTTCAGGCTCTTTTACAGCGAAAGTTCCGCCAAATCCGCAACACTCCTCTTCTCTTTCAAGCTCGATTAATTCTACATTTTTGAATTGAGCTAGCAAATTTTTAGCGTTTTGGATTGATTTTTGGACGCGCAAAGCGTGGCAGTTCGAGTGCCAAGTGATTTTTACTTTTTCGCCTTTGTCTTCGTATTTGACATGCAAAACTTTGTCTAAATACTCGCACAAATCATAAACCCTAGAACTAAATTCTTTGACTTTTCCTTCGTATTCTGTGCCTTTGAAAAGCTCGACATAATCGTGCTTCATCATACCAGCACACGAACCAGATGGAACGATAACAGGATAATTTTCGCTAAAAAGATTGATATTGTATAGGGCTATTTTTTTAGTGTCTTCGAAATAACCTGTATTGTAGCTTGGCTGGCCACAGCAAGTTTGATCTTTTTTGAAAATAACCTCTACACCCTCTCTTCTTAAAAGCTTAACTGCATTTAAAGCGGTATCGGTAAAAACCGCGTTGCCAAGACAGGTTGCAAAAAAATAAACCTTATTCACCTTTATTCTCCTTTCTCGAATAAATTTAAATTTAACTAGTTATTTTATCACGCTTTTGGAATATTTTGTATTAAATTTGGATTAAAATAACATTAAATTATAATTAAAATGAAATGTAATTTTTTTATTACAACATTTTTTAAGTTTAAAAAAAGAAAAATTTGAAAATTTTAAAATTTAAGCGCAAAAACAGGATAAAAAATAGTGAAATTCTATCCACAAAGATAGAATTTCACTTATAAAATTTATAGCAATATCACACCGATTATAACGGCTATTATTGCATAAAATACTGCTGGGGCTATATTGTAAGTAAGACATCTAGCCTCACCCTTACCTAGCAAGCCAACAGTCGCACACACAGCAACGATATTGTTGATACAAACCATGTTACCGATAGCACCACCAACATTTTGAAGTGCAACAATAACTTCGGTTTTTAAGCCAACAAGCGTAGCTGTTTCGTATTGAAGACCTGAGAAGAGCATATTTGATACTGTGTTTGAACCAGAGAAAAATGCTCCAAGAATACCAACTAGTGGCGCAACAGCAACATAAGCTTGACCTGAAATATCAGCAAAGAATTTCGCCATAAGCTTAATCATAGAGTAGTTAGTTCCATCGACTGTTGTGCCGACATTTAACATGATTTGAACCAAAGCCAAACCAGCTGCTAGTGGAATTGCTGCTGCTGCAACTTGTTTGAAAGTTTTGCTCCAAGCCTCTTTTACATCATTGCCACTCATTTTGTGCAAGAATATAGTAAGGATAGCAACCAAAATAAATGGAATAATACCTGGTAAATAGCCGTAGTTGAAGCTATATGCAGTGCCAGGGACACCAAACATCAAGTTATCAGGAGCAGTAAATAGATTTATTTTCCAGCTTTGTAGAATTGGTTTTAATCCGATTGCAGGAATACGAGTAACAACTAGTATAAATGAAATAAGGATGTATGGTAACCAAGCCATAAACAATGGCATCTCTTTTTTGCTACTCTCTTCTTGTTTAGGTGCATTTTCAGAAGCCTGAGTTGAACCTATCCAAAATTCTTGCCATTGTGCGCGAGGAACGAAATCCCAATTATCTTTTGGTGTCATAAATCCGGCTTTTGCAGCTACAATAAGAATACCAAGAGATATAAGACCAGCAAGAAGCGATGGTAACTCAATACCCAAAAATTTCGCAGCTATCAAATAAGGAACTATGAAGCTTAAAGAAGCAAGCAATGCAAATGGCAATGCAGGGAAAGCATCTTTAAAGCTTTTGTTTTTACCAAATAGTTTTACCATTATCATAACAACGATAAAAGGAATAAAAATAGCACCTATTGAGTGGATAATAGCAGTGTTTGTACTAACGGTAGTGATATATGAATCTATATTTCCACCGCTTCCTTCTACAAGACTTTGAACGGTAGTTTTAACACCAAATGTAGGGGTTCCAACCGCACCATAACTAACAGGAGAGCTGTTTAAAACCAGACATGCAAGAGCTGCACCAAGAGCTGGGAAACCAAGACCGACAAGAAGCGGAGCTGCCAAAGCAGCAGGTGTTCCAAAACCAGCCGCACCCTCAATAAATGCACCAAACGCCCAACCAATAATCAATACTTGAACACGGCGGTCAGTTGAAATTTTGGTAAAGCCGTTGTTGATTGAGTTCATAGCGCCTGAGTATTTCATGGTGTTTAAGATCAAAATAGCACCAAAAATGATGACTAAGATATCAAACGCCTTCATAAAGCCCAAAAGCACATACGCCAAAACGCTGGTGCCATCGGCATTTACACTAAACGCAGACAGAGCTATACCAATCGCTAAAAACATGGCAACACTAAGCGAGAGCTTAGAACTAAGTTTAAACCCTATCATCATAACCAAAATGACGACAATAGGTAAAAAGGCCAGCAAGGTATGCATCGTTAGATCTCCTTTGCAAGATAAATTTAGATTATCTTTTGATAATTCTCAAATCGAAAGTCTATACAAAAATAAATAAATAATAAATAAAAAAGAATACTTTAATTATTTTTTAAAAAAATTTTAAAGAAAATGTATTTAAGGTGTCAAAATTTCGCCAAATTTTGCCCTAAAAAACTTAAATTCTTTAAATTTTACTTAAATTCAGTTTTTTATAAGGTTATTTCTGTAAAATCCCATTTTTCAAAATTTTAAAGAAGGCGGAAATCATGACAGAAATTACAAAGCCTAGCGAAGTCAAACGCGACTGGGTTGTTATTGATGCAACCAACAAAAGATTCGGTAGAATGCTAACCGAAGTCGCAGTTTTATTGCGCGGCAAACACAAACCATGCTACACACCAAATGTTGATTGTGGCGATTATGTCATTATCGTAAATGCTTCAAAAGCAGTTTTTACAGGTGCAAACAAAGGCGAGGATAAGCTATATCATAGCTATTCAGGGTATTTTGGAAGTCTAAAAAGCGTTAAATTTGAGGATATGTTGAAAAACAATCCTGCTAAATTATACAAACTTGCAGTTCGCGGTATGCTTCCTAAAACAAAACTAGGTAAAGCAATGATTAAAAAGCTTTTCGTTTATGAGGGTAGCGAGCACCCACATACAGCGCAAACAACAAGTAAAGGAAAATAATTATGGCAACAATTTACGCAACAGGCAAAAGAAAAACAGCCGTAGCTAAGGTATGGTTAAAACCAGGTAGCGGTAAAATGGTTGTAAATGGTATGGACCTAAATACTTGGCTTGGCGGTCACGAAGCTATTAAATTAAAGGTTATTCAACCACTTTTAGTTACAAAACAAGAGACATCTATGGATATCACTGCTCAAACACTAGGCGGTGGCTATTCAGCTCAGGCAGAGGCGTTGCGCCACGGTATTTCACGCGCACTTGCAGCTATGGATAAGGATTTCAGAGCAGCTCTAAAACCAAAAGGTCTTTTAACTCGCGATTCTCGCTCAGTAGAAAGAAAGAAATTTGGTCGCAGAAAAGCGCGCAGAAGCCCACAATTCTCAAAAAGATAATAGGGTTTTGGCTGTTATTTTTCAAGGTTTTTTTAAACTTAATTGGAAAATTTTAAAAAATTTTAAAAAAAGATTTACTATAATTAAAAGTTTTAAATTCATTTCGAAAGGATGTTTAATGAAAAAAGTTTTACTTGCACTAAGCTTGTGTGCATCAAGTGCATTACTTGCAACAGATGCGGATTATCACTGGGAGATTACTCCTACAATCGGTGGCATGACTCACGAAGGTAACATGGATTTGGATTCAAATTTCATGGCAGGTCTTCGCCTAGCTAAAAACCTTCAAGATTCATTTATCGATCAAATCGAGTTAGGTTTTGACTATTCTCGCGATATCGGTTTAGAGGACCTTGCTCACAGAAATGGTGGCAAAGAGCCAAACGCTAAATACTACCACATCAATTTGGTAAAAGATTTAGTAAATTTCACTGACAACTTCAAACTATATGGCTTAACTGGTGTTGGTTATATGGATTATAGCAAAGATGTATATAATGACGGCGACCAAGACAGCGGTTTCTGGCAATATGGTCTAGGTATGAAATACTACATCACAAGAAACTTCGCTACAAAACTTGAAGCAAGAGACGCTATCAGATTCGAAGACGGCAACCATGTTCTATTCTACACACTTGGCTTCGCTGTTGATTTCGGTAAAAGATTCGCTGACGCTGCTGCAACTGGCTGCGTAGATTCAGACAATGACGGCGTATGCGATGATATGGACAGATGCCCAGGCACAGCTGCTGGTGTAGTTGTAGATGAATACGGCTGCGAAAAAGTAATCAGACTAAACCTAGGCGTAAATTTCGCTACTGATAGCTCAAAAATTTCAGATGAATACATGAGCGAAATCAAAAATGTAAGCGACTACCTAAATGAGCACTCAGATTACAGCGTAATCCTAGAAGGCCACACAGATAGCACTGGTTCAGATGCTTACAACCAAAAACTATCTGAGAGAAGAGCAGCTGCTGTTGCTGGCGCATTGCAAAACTTCGGCGTTGATGCTGCTAGAATTTCTAGCGTAGGCTATGGCGAGTCTCAACCAATCGCTACAAACGCTACAAAAGAAGGCCGCGCTCAAAACAGACGCGTTGATGCTAAATTTAGAAAATAATCTTTCTAAAAATTTTAAGCGGGGCTTAGGCTCCGCTTTTTTTATTTACAAAAATGCAGAAATTTAACACTACAATTTTATTTGATTTAGACGGGACTTTGATAGATTCTACCTCTGCGATTTTGGAGGGTTTTGCTTATGCTTTTTCTAAAATGGGCGAGGCTTGCCCAGATGATGAAGCAATCAAAAAACTAATCGGCTATCCACTCGATGAAATTTTCGCTGGACTTGGTGTAGTGGGCGATACGAGCGAATATGTAAGGCTCTACAAAGAAAAATATGTCAAAATTTATCTAGATCAAACCACGCTTTTGCAGAGTGCTTACGAAGCTGTGGAATTTGGTGCTAAATTTGCAAATTTAGGCGTGGTTACCACGAAAACATCGAAATTCTCTAAACTCTTGCTAGACAAACTTGGCGTTGGCGAGTTTTTCAGCGTGATAATCGGCAGAGAAGATGTAGAGCATGTCAAACCGCACGCCGAGCCTATTATAAACGCGATGAAGGGATTAGGCTTGCCTGTGGATAAGAGCGTTTTTATGGTGGGCGATACGAAGCTAGACGCACTAGCAGCGAGCAACGCCGGAGCGCGTAGCGTAGGTGTAATGTGTGGGTATGGCGATGAGGCGCAGCTTAGAAAGCACTGCGAGTTTGTCTGCGAAAACGCTTATGCAGCGGTGAGTTTAATCAAACAAAATTTATAATTCCCCTTGGGCTATCGTCTAATGGCAGGACAACGAACTCTGGATTCGTGAATATAGGTTCGACCCCTATTAGCCCATCCAAATTTTACTTCCACAAATTTTCCAAAATTTTTATGAAATTCCTTTCAAAGCCCCCATTTTAGCATACTTTAAGATTTTTTTAAGGGGGGGGGTATAATGACGAAATTTATCTGAGTTTGAAATTTGGATAAAATTTTTTCGAAAGGATTTTTATGAAATCAAATTTGGCTAAAATTTTCTTAGCAACTTCTTTGGCTTGCGCTTGCAGCTTCGCAGACGAGGGCGCATTTATCGGTATTGGTGGCGGATACAACTTCGCTGGCGATGTAGATGTCTCAGATGTCGGCTCACTAGATAGCGTCAAACAAGGCGTAATCAGCGTCAAGGGCGGTTATGATTTCGGCGATTTTAGAGCTTACTCACAATACAACTACAACACAAAGTATTCAGAGGAAGTCTATATGGATAACACCCTTCTAGCCAAAGGCGAGCTTAGCGGACACGAGCTATTAGTAGGCGCAGACTACACGCCAGCGCTTAGCTCAAACCTAAAACTAGCCGTTGGCCCATATATGGGTCTTTCGCTGCTAAAAGTCAGCCTAAGCGATGGCGAGTTTAGCGATAGCCAAACTCAAAAAGGCTTCATCATCGGCGGCCATGTGGGACTTATCATAGATAGCGAGATTGGTCAGTTCGAAGCAGGTATCAAGGCTGATAAATCATGGCACAACGGCACTAGCGATTGGCCAGATTTCGACAAATCTACATTTGGCGGATATGCTGGATACAACTATAAATTTAACTAAAACTTCTTGTAACCCTGAAATTTGGCGAATTTGCGTTCGCCAAATTTTGCTAAATTTTATATTTTCGCAAACACTGCCTCGAATTTGTCTGATTTGTCATTGCGAGTGCGCACCGCGCGCGTGGCAATTTAAGAAATTTCTGCACCTTTAATTTGTCATTGCGAGCCAAAAAAAGCGTCAAGACGCTTTTTGCACGGCGTGGCAATCTACGACTTTGAAATTCCTTGCGCTAAATTTGCTGTCATTGCGAGAAAACGAAGTTTTCGAAGCAATCCAGTAAAATTCAGAGTAAAATTCAACCTAAATTTTGCATTGAACGATTTTTTGAATTTAACCTGCGCCGTGAAATTTCTTGTAAGGGGGAGGGCGCGCTTTTTGCGAGACGCTACCCTCCCCCTTACCAACCCCCACCCCTGTAAAACGCTAGAAGTGGCTAAATTTAAAAAGCGTTGCTTTTTAAATTTAGCTAGTTTTATTTTTACGGAAATGCTTCGCATTTCTTTGCAAAGATAGATTGAGTAAATTTTTGCCTTAAATTTCGCCAAATTTTATTTGATTTTTTCCTTGCCTTTGTATGTGGCGACGACCTTTGTGGTGCCGTCTTTTTTGATTGCGATGACATCGTAAATCTCAGGCTCGGCGCCAACTTCCATACCAGGGCTTTCTAGTGGCATGGCAGGAACTGCGATTCCTACAATATCGCTTGGTTTTTGATTTAGGATTATGCGGATTTCGCCTGCTGGGACATGGCCTTCGACGACATAGCCATCAATCAGCGCAGTGTGGCAGCTAGCAAGCTCCAATGGGACTTTTTCGTCGTATTTTTTTTGGATAAAAGCTTCATCGTCTAGGTAGATGTGTTTGGTTTCAAAGCCATTTTCGCGCAGATAAGCCGACCATTTGTGGCAGCACTCGCAGGTTAGGCCTTGATAAATTTCGATGAAATTACTAGCGTGCAAATTCGCGCAAAATACGCCAAAAAGCGCTGTGGAGAGTAAAATTTTATTCATTATAAATCCTTTGATTACAAAAATTGTGGCGATTATATGACAAAAGATTAAATTTTAAAAATTCCTTGCCAAATTCGGCAAGGAAGGTGGATTATAAGCATTTTGAGATTGCTGATGAGATCGCAGATTTAGGGACATAACCCTCAGAATCGCTAGTCAAAGAGACATCGCAACCTGGTTTGTAGTTTTTCCAAGTGTAGATATTACCGTTGTTTGCGGTAGTGCGGATAGAATCTGGCTGTTTATTCCACGCTGAAATTACTTGGTTGATATGAAAAGCATCGCTTTTATTGACTACGGCATCGGTTGTGCTTGCATCTGGTAGGTTCTCTTCGACCATTTCTACGGTGTCGTTTGAGACCTCTTGGACTTTGTCTGTCACGCCACTTATGCTTGGCTCATTTGCTGGGGCAGTGGTTTGAGAAGCGCTTTGAGTGCGTGCGCCGGTTGGTTGGTTGGCTATATTCCAGTTAGAACAGCCTGTGAAAATAGCGGATAAAAGGATTATCGCAGCTAATTTTTTCATCTAAATTCTCCTAAAATAAATTCAGGCTGATAGTATCACATTTATGTTTAGTTTAAAATTAAAACTGCAAATATCTTAAATTTTATTATGTGTTTCAGTAGGAATTTATAAAATTTAAGATAAAATCCTAAGTTTATTACCAAATCGGGCTATTAAATTTTGCAATGCAAATGCCCTTTTGGCTACCAAATTTTTAAGGAGCTTTGATGTATGCAATCATCAAACACGGCGGCAAGCAATATAGAGTAGAAGAGGGAAACTACCTAAATCTAGATCATTTTGCAGCAGAGCCAAAAAGTAAAGTCGAACTTAGCGAAGTTTTAGCGCTAAATGACGGCGAGTTAAAGGTAGGTGCGCCATTTGTTAAGGGTGCAAAGGTGGTTTTAGAGGTCGTTACAGAGGGTAAAGACAAAAAAGTCGTAATCTACAAAAAACGCAGAAGAAAAGACTCAAAATTAAAACGCGGTTTCAGACGCCAATACACTCGCGTCAAAGTTGTCGCAATCAACGCATAAAGGATAGCTAATGGCACACAAAAAAGGTCAAGGTTCAACCCAAAATAACCGTGATAGTATCGGACGCCGCTTAGGTGTGAAAAAATTCGGTGGCGAGTTTGTTAGAGCTGGCAATATCATCATCCGCCAAAGAGGCACTGCAACTCACCCAGGTAGCAATGTAGGTCTTGGCAACGATCACACAATCTTCGCTCTAATCGACGGCGTAGTAAAATTCGAGCGCAAAGACAAAAATCGCAAACAAGTATCAGTTTATCCTGTTGCGTAATTTTAGGGGCATTTCGCCCCTTTTCTTCTTAAAATTTCCACTTTAAAAAGTATTTTTAACCGATTTGGCTATAATTGCCGTTTTTAAATTTAAGGATTGTTATGTTTATAGATAGTGCAAAATTTAGTGTAACTTCCGGCAAGGGCGGAGCAGGGTGCGTAAGTTTTAGACGCGAAAAATTTGTCATTTTAGGCGGACCTGACGGCGGAGACGGCGGAGCAGGTGGCGATGTATTTTTTAAAGTAGATAAAAACTCTCACACTCTCTCATTTTATAAGGGCAAACGCGCTTTCAAAGCCCAAAATGGCGCGCCTGGCGAGGGTCGCAAGAAAACTGGCAAAAGTGGCGAGGATCTATATCTCATAGTGCCACCTGGAACGGCGGTGTATGACGATGATAGTGGCGAGCTTTTGCTTGATTTGACGATTGACGGGCAAACGGAGCTGTTTTTAAAGGGCGGCAAAGGGGGCCTTGGAAATGTGCATTTCAAAAACTCAGTAAATCAGCGCCCAGAATACGCCCAACCAGGGCTTCCTGGCGAGGCAAAAAATGTGCGATTAGAGCTAAAACTCATCGCAGATGTCGGACTAGTAGGCTTCCCAAATGTCGGCAAATCCACGCTAATCTCTGTCGTTTCAAACGCCAAACCCGAAATCGCAAACTACGAATTCACCACAATCACGCCAAAGCTTGGCATGGTTAGCGTAGATGAGTTTAGCAATTTCGTCATCGCTGATATCCCTGGTATCATCGAGGGGGCGAGCGACGGCAAGGGGCTTGGGCTAAAATTTTTGCGCCATATCGAGCGCACTAAAATTTTGCTTTTTATGCTTGATCTTGCAAATTATCGAAGCCTAGGCGAGCAATACCGCGCACTTCGCGCCGAGCTTGAAAAATTCTCGCCAGATCTCGCAAAGCGCGCCTTTGCGATTGCGCTTACGAAATTTGACGCATGCGAAAATTTTGAGGAAAAATGCGATGAATTTTTGTGCGAATTTGGATATGAAAAAAGGCAAGATTACGAAATGTTTGGCAAGCTCGATGAGAGCAAACCAGCCTTTGTTATGGGGATTTCAAGCGTTGTGGGCGCAGGTATAAACGAGCTAAAATTTGAGCTATTTAAACTTGTGAAAAAAGAGGAAAAATGAAAATAGTTTTTATGGGCACGCCAGAGTATGCGACGACGATTTTAAGGGCATTGGCGGCTAAATTTGAGATTGTGGGGATATTTTGTCAGCCAGATCGCCCTGTGGGTAGAAAACAAATTTTAACCCCGCCAAGCGTGAAAATCTGGGCGCAGGAAAATTTAAAAAGCGTGCCGATTTTTCAGCCAAATAGATTGCGCGAGGGCGATAATGAGCGCATTATCAGGGAGCTTGCACCCGATTTTATCGTCGTGGCAGCGTATGGTCAAATTTTGCCAAAAGGGATTTTAGAGATTGCGCCGTGTATAAATTTGCACGCTTCTATTTTGCCAAAATTCCGTGGCGCTAGCCCTATCCAAAGCGCGATTTTAGCGGGAGAGGCGCAAACTGGCGTAACGGCGATGCTCATGGACGAGGGGTTAGATACTGGCGATATGCTGGGTTTTGCCCGCACTTCGTGCGAGGGCAAAATGGCTAGCGAGCTTTTTGACGAGCTTGGAGAGTTAGCAGCGGGGCTGATTGTCAAAGTTTTGCAAAATTTCACCCAAATTTCGCCTATTAAACAAAACGATGCCCTTGCTTCGCATTGCAAAAAAATCCTTAAATCAGACGGTCTTGTGGATTTTAATGAGAATGCAAGCGAGATTTATAATAAATTTCGCGCTCTAACTCCGTGGCCTGGAATTTACACTGCCTCGGGGCTTAAAATTTTAAATTTAGAGTTAGCGCAGGATTTCAAAGACAGAGAATTTGATAAATTTGGGCAAATTTTAAGTATCCAAAAAGACGGATTTTGCCTTTCTTGCAAAAGGGGCGCGATTAAAATCACGGCCTTGCAAGAACCAAGCAAAAAGCCCATAAGTGCGAGTGATTTTATAAATGGCAAACGCCTGGGCGTGGGCGAGTTTTTATGCAGATAGAATTTGCTGGGATTTTGCCCTCGACGCAAAGCGAATTAATCGAAAGATTGAAAAATGGAAGCGTTCGCGCGCCGTTTTGTCTAGTGGCGCAGGCGCAAAGTAGCGGTCTGGGCTCACGCGGAAATAGCTGGGAGAGTGCAAGCGGAAATTTGGCGTTTTCGTTTTGCATGGAGATTAGTGATTTGCCAGAGGGCGTGCCACTGCAATCGAGCAGTATATATTTTGCGATGATAATGAGAGAATTTCTCGCTTCGTGCGGTTCTGAAATTTGGCTTAAATGGCCAAATGATTTTTACATAAATGATCGCAAAATCGGCGGAATTTTGACAAAAAAAATAAAAAATATCCTAGTTTGTGGCATAGGTATAAACCTAGTTAGCGCGCCCGAATTTGCGGGTATATTAGACATAAAAATCACTCCAAAAGACGCTGTGGAGGGGTTTTTAAATTTATACAAAAATAAAATCTCGTGGAAGCAAATTTTTAGTAAATTTTCGTTACAATTTCGCCTGTCTCAAAATTTTTGCGCTCATATCGAGGGCGAAAAGGTCCCACTCTCGCAAGCGCAGCTTTGCGACGACGGGGCGATAATAATAAACAAAAAGAGGATTTATAGTTTAAGATGAGCGAGATAATAACGATTGCAAACCAAAAAGGCGGTGTAGGCAAGACAACCACAGCGATAAATTTAAGCGCGTCGCTTGCGATGAAAAAAAAGCGAGTGCTTCTAATCGATGTCGATCCTCAGGCAAACGCCACGACTGGGCTTGGGTTTAACAGAAGCGATTTTGAGTTTAATATCTACCATGTCTTAACTGGTCGCAAAAAACTCTCCGAAGTCATACAAAAAACACAAATGGAGTATATGGATCTAGCCCCTTCAAATATCGGTTTGGTGGGTATCGAGCGCGAAAGTGCAGACGAGGCTGATTTCAAACTAATCCTAAAAAACAAAATCGAAGAGATAAAAGATATATATGATTATATCATTATCGATTCACCGCCTACGCTTGGCAGTATCACGGTAAATGCCCTGGCAGCTAGCAATAGCGTGATAATCCCGATCCAGTGCGAATTTTACGCATTAGAGGGTGTCGCACTCGTGCTAAATACCATAAAAATCGTCAAACAAACCATAAATAAAAATTTGCAAATCAGGGGCTTTTTGCCGACAATGTATTCTGCGCAAAACAACCTTGCCAAGGAAACCGTGGCGAATTTGCAAGAGTATTTTGGTGAAAAGCTATTTTACATCGGCAAGGACAAAAACCTTGTCGTAATCCCACGCAATGTAAAACTCGCCGAAAGCCCAAGCTTTGGCAAACCGGTAATTTTATATGATAAAAAATCGGCTGGTTCGCTAGCGTATCAGGATTTAGCAAAAGCAGTAATGGAGAAAAGATGAGCAAGGTCAAAAAAAGTGTGCTAGGACGGGGTTTAGGCAGTATTTTAGAAGATGTCGAAAAGGCATACACAAAAGAGCTAGAAGATGGACAATCTGAAAATTTAGTCATCGAAATTGATGTGGATAAAATTTCGCCAAATCCATATCAACCAAGGCTAAATTTCAACGAAGAAGCACTTCGCGAACTAAGCGAGAGTATCCTTAGACACGGCCTTATCCAGCCAATCGTAGTCATCGAAAAAAATGGCGCCTATGTCCTAATCGCCGGCGAGAGAAGACTAAGAGCAACCAAACTAGCAGGTCTAGGCAAAATCAAAGCCGTCGTAGCGGACCTTGGTTCGCAAAACATGCGCGAACTAGCCCTAATCGAAAATATCCAAAGGGAGAATTTAAACCCAATCGAGCTAGCCAAATCATACCGCGAACTAATCGAAGAGTATAAAATCACGCAAGAAGAGTTGGCTGATATCATCAAAAAATCCCGCACGCAAATTACTAACACCATGCGTTTGCTAAATTTATCAGCCCCGCTCCAAGATGCTTTGCGCACGGAAAAAATCAGTCAAGGCCATGCTAAGGTCATCGTAGGTCTTAGCGAAGATGAGCAAATTTTGGTTTTAAATACAATCACTGGGCAAAAACTCAGCGTCAGAGAGACCGAGGATTTGATCAAAAAGCTAAAAAGCAAAGAAAATGTCAAAACTGCAAACAACCATAAAGAATTCCAAACCTTTAAGCCAGAACTTATGAAGCTGAAAGAAAAATTAAACAAATTTGGAAAAATCAGCGTGAAAGATAAGAAAATTCTCATAGAATTTAGCGAAATTTCACAAATTTCAGATTTTATGAAACAGATAGGTTAAAATTATATTAAATTTTAATCTTAATTATTGTAGTATCCCAAGTTTATATAAAATTTAGCCAAGGAGGTGTAATGCTAGAAATTAGTGTATCTGCAATGCTGACGACAATCATTGTGTTTTTAGCTCTAATAGCATTTTTAAATACCAAGCTTTACAAACCGCTTCTTGCGCACATGGAAGCGCGCGAAAAAGCGATTAGAGAAGATGAGGAAAATGCTAGAAAAAACGCACAAGATGTTGATTCTAACAAAGCAGAGATAGCAAAGGTTCTTGACGCTGCGAGGGTCGAGGCAAGTAAAATTAAGCAAGAAGCGGTAGATAGCGCAAAAGAGGTTGCTAGCAAGGAAATTGCTGAGCAAAAAGCTAAATTAGAGGCCGATTTTGCGAAATTTAGCGAAAGCTTAAACGAGCAAAAAGCAAGCTTAAAAAGTGATTTGAGTGCGAAAATCCCTGATTTCAAAGACGAAATCAAATCTGCACTTTCAAAAATTTAAGGAGTCGGCGTGAAAAAATATCTAATTTTCCTTATTTTGCCACTTATCTCGCTAGCTAGCGGACATGACGGCCCCAAAGACTACGATATAGTATGGAGAACGATAAATTTCGTATTGTTTTTCGGCATTTTATATTACCTTCTAAAAGGCCCTGCAAAAGACGCTTTCAAAGCCAGAATCGATAGTATCGCTAAACGCCTTGAAACAAATCAAAGAATTTTAAAAGAATCAAATGAGAAAAAAGAACAAGCAAAAAAAGATTTAGAAGAGGCAAAAGCCCAAGGCGCTTCGTTAATCGAAACTGCTAAAAAAGAGGCTGTGTTTGCAGCTGATAAAGTAAAAGCAATGAGCGAGCAAGAGATTAAAAATTTAAACAAATCTTTCGCTGAGCAAAAAGATTTCGAAACACGCCGTATCGAAAAAGAGGTCGTAAATGAAATCTTAGATGAGGTTTTTGCAAAAGATACTATGGAATTTAAGCAAGACAAGCTTCTTGATATCATTGAGAAAAAGGCTGTGTGATGATAGATAATACGGCGAAAAAATATGTAAGCGCGCTAATTAAAACCTATAAAAAAGACGAATTAGGCGCTGTTTTAGGCACATTGGAGACTATCTCATCTGCGTTTAAGGTTTCAAAATTTGGCGATATTATAAAATCTCCAACAATCAAAGACGCTGATAAAGTGAATTTAATACTTTCTTTTATCAAAGATCCAAGCGATAAAATCGTAAATTTCATCAAATTTCTTGCCAAAAACAGAAGAATTGGTTTGATTCCTCAAATCACAGATGATTTGCGTAAAAATATCTCTGCTATGGATAACAAATTCCACGGCAAAATTTACTCAAATCAAGATATTAGCGAGGATAAAATCAAAGATTTGCAAGGCAAAATTTCAAAGAAATTTAACGCCGAAATTTTACTCGAACTAGTCAAATGCGACTATGAGGGTATCAAAATCGAGGTCGAGGATTTGGGATTTGAGATTAGTTTTTCAATCGATAGATTGAAACAAAAAATGAGTGAATATATTTTAAAAGCAATTTAATAAGGAGTAAAGTGTGGGTGCGAAAATTAAAGCAGACGAAATTAGTAGCATAATTAAAGAGCGAATTGAAAGCTTTGATCTTAGCGTTGATGTCGAAGAGACAGGTAAAGTCGTATCTGTCGCGGATGGCGTTGCTAATGTTTATGGCCTAAAAAATGTTATGGCTAATGAAATGGTTGAGTTCGAAAACGGCTCTCGCGGTATTGCGCTGAATTTGGAAGAAAGCAGTGTCGGTGTCGTTATTTTGGGCGATACAAGCGGTATCAATGAAGGAAGTAGCGCAAAAAGACTTGGCAAACTTTTGCGTGTTCCAGTAGGCGACGCGCTAATCGGACGCGTTGTAAATGCCCTTGGCGAGCCGATTGACGGCAAAGGTCCAATCGATACGAATACAACAAGATTCGTTGAAGAAAAAGCAAAAGGCATTATGGCTAGAAAATCAGTTCATGAGCCACTTCAAACAGGTCTTAAAGCGATCGACGCCCTTGTTCCAATCGGTAGAGGTCAAAGAGAGCTAATCATCGGCGATAGACAAACAGGTAAAACAACCGTTGCAGTTGATACTATCATCAACCAAAAAGGTCAAGATGTTGTTTGTATCTATGTTGCTATCGGTCAAAAACAATCAACCGTAGCGCAAGTCGTTAAAAAACTAGAAGAATACGGCGCTATGGAATACACTATCGTAGTTTCAGCTGGTGCTAGCGAGGCCGCTGCACTTCAATACCTAGCCCCATATTCAGGCTGCACAATGGGCGAGTATTTCAGAGATAACTCACGCCATGCTTTGATTATTTATGATGATTTAAGCAAACACGCTGTTGCATACCGCGAAATGTCATTGATTTTAAGAAGACCACCAGGTCGCGAAGCTTATCCGGGCGATGTTTTCTATCTTCACTCTCGCTTACTTGAAAGAGCTAGTAAGCTAAGTGATGCTTTGGGTGCTGGTAGCTTAACAGCGCTTCCTATCATCGAAACACAAGCGGGCGATGTTTCAGCATATATCCCTACAAATGTTATTTCGATTACTGATGGTCAAATTTTCCTTGAATCAGGTCTATTTAACTCAGGTATCCGCCCTGCGATCAATGTTGGTCTCTCAGTTAGCCGCGTTGGTGGTTCAGCGCAAATCAAAGCGATTAAAAAAGTTTCAGGCACACTTCGCCTAGACCTTGCTCAATACCGCGAACTTCAAGCATTTGCACAATTTGCAAGCGATTTGGACGAAAGCAGTAGAAAACAACTAGACCGCGGTCAAAGAATGGTTGAAATCCTAAAACAACCACCTTACAGCCCGCTTCCAGTTGAAAATCAAATAGTTATCATTTTTGCAGGTAGCAAGGGATATTTAGACGATGTCGCACCAAGCGCAATCGGCAAATTTGAAGCCGAGCTTTATCCATTTATCGAGGCTAAATACCCTGAAATTTTCGAGCAAATCAGAACCAAAAAGACTTTGGAAAAAGATTTAGAAGAGAATTTGGCAAAAGCATTAAATGACTTTAAAGCGACATTTTCGGCATAATAAGGCTAAAAAATGGCAAATTTAAAAGATATTAAGTTAAAGATAAAAAGCGTAAAAAATACAGAAAAAACAACAAAAGCTATGAAGCTTGTTTCTAATGTAAAGCTTAAAAATACCAAAGAAGCTGCTATGCGCTCTCGTGCTTATGCTGTGAAGATCAACGATGTTCTTGGCGAAATTTCAGCACGAATCAAAGACTATGTAGCCGCTAGCGTGGGTGATGATGATAAGCTAAAAATTTTTAACACAAGCAGAGAAGTCAAAGTTGTTGATTTGCTTTTTATCACAGCAGATAAGGGACTTTGCGGTGGTTTTAATATCAATACCATTAAACAAGTAAAAGCCCTAATCGAAGAGTATAAAGCGAAAAATGTAAAAGTTCGCCTAAGAGCTGTGGGCAAAAAAGGCATTGAGTATTTTAACTTCCAAGGTGTCGAGCTTTTAGAAAGATATGTTGGCGTAAGCTCATCGCCAAATCCTGAGAAGGCTAACGATATCGTAAATGCTGCGGTTGCTGATTTTAGAGAGGGCAAAACTGATAAAATCGTTCTTATCCACAATGGATATTTGAATATGATTTCGCAAGAAATGAGAGTCTCTACCCTCGTGCCTATCGGACAGCCAGAGATTGATGAGAGTGCTTTTAAAACTGGTTCTGTAATGGAAGTAGAAGTTCAGTATCCAGAAGATGAAGAAATTTTGATGATGAATTTGGTGCAAAGCTATTTGAGTTATAGTATGTATTATGCTCTGATAGATTCACTTGCAGCAGAACATTGTTCTAGAATGAATGCTATGGAAAACGCGACAAACAACGCAAAAGAGCGTGTCGCTCAGCTAAATTTGGCATATAATAAAGCTAGACAAAGTTCTATTACTACTGAGCTGATAGAGATTATCAGTGGCGTAGAATCAATGAAATAATAAATGAAAGGAGAATTAATGAAGGGAATAATTTCTCAGGTAATGGGTCCTGTCGTTGATGTTGATTTCAATGACTACTTACCTAAAATTAACGAAGCTATCGAAGTCAAATACGATGTCGAAGGCGAATCAAAAAGATTAATTTTAGAAGTTGCAGCTCACTTAGGTGATAACCGCGTAAGAACAATCGCTATGGATATGAGCGATGGTTTGCGCCGTGGTTTGGAGGCCGTGGCACTTGGTGCGCCTATTAGCGTTCCTGTTGGCGAAAAAGTTTTAGGTAGAATTTTTAATGTTACAGGCGATTTGATTGACGAAGGTGAAGAAGAAAATTTCGAAACTCGCTGGTCAATCCACAGAGATCCACCAAGCTTCGAAAATCAAAGCACAAAAAGCGAAATTTTCGAAACCGGTATTAAAGTTGTTGATTTGCTAGCTCCTTATGCAAAAGGTGGTAAAGTTGGTCTATTTGGCGGTGCTGGCGTTGGTAAAACCGTTATTATTATGGAGCTAATCCACAATGTTGCTTTTAAACACAGCGGTTATTCTGTATTTGCTGGCGTTGGTGAACGAACAAGAGAGGGAAATGACCTTTATAACGAAATGAAGGAATCGGGCGTTTTGGATAAAGTTGCCTTAACCTATGGTCAAATGAACGAACCACCGGGAGCAAGAAACCGTATCGCTTTGACAGGTCTTACAATGGCTGAGTATTTCCGTGATGAGCTAGGACTAGATGTTTTGATGTTTATCGATAACATTTTTAGATTTTCTCAATCAGGTTCAGAGATGTCAGCGCTTCTAGGACGAATTCCAAGTGCCGTTGGTTACCAACCGACTTTGGCAAGTGAGATGGGAAAACTTCAAGAGCGTATTACATCAACTAAAAAAGGTTCAATTACATCAGTTCAAGCTGTTTATGTTCCTGCTGATGACCTTACAGACCCTGCTCCTGCAACGGTTTTTGCTCACCTTGATGCAACAACCGTTCTAAACAGAGCGATTGCAGAAAAAGGAATTTACCCTGCGGTTGATCCACTTGATTCAACTTCAAGAATGCTTGACCCTCAAATCATCGGTGAAGAGCATTATAAAGTAGCTCGTGGTGTTCAAGCTGTGCTTCAAAAATACAAAGATTTGCAAGATATTATCGCAATTTTGGGTATGGACGAGCTTAGCGAAGAGGATAAACTTGTGGTTGATAGAGCTAGAAAGGTTGAGCGTTATCTTTCACAACCTTTCTTTGTCGCCGAAGTCTTCACAGGAAGCCCGGGCAAATATATCAGCCTTGAAGAGACTATCGCTGGATTTAAGGGAATTTTAGAGGGTAAATATGATGATTTACCTGAAAATGCTTTCTATATGGTAGGAAATATTGACGAGGTAGTGGCAAAAGCCGAAAAAATGAAGGCATAGGAATCTGCTATGAATAAATTTTTACTATTAGAAATCGTTACGCCAGAGGGTTTGGTATTCTCTGGCGAAGTTGCGTCTGTCCAACTTCCAGGTCAAACCGGCGAACTTGGCGTTTTGCCTGGACACTCTACCTTGCTGACTGGTCTGAAAAACGGCAACGAGGGTGGTATCGTTGAGATTGTAGATAAAGAGGGCAAAAAACAATTAGTCATAGTAAATGGTGGATTTTTAAAAGTCGATGAGGAAAAAACCACTATTTTGGCAACTCAGGCTGTGGCGATAGGTGGCGATAGCGAAAATGCTGTCGCAAAATCGCTACAAAAAGCCAAAGAATTGCTAAATTCTATCAGCACAGATACTATGGCTACCTCTGCTATCATGGCCAGAGTTGATGAATTTGCAAGGCAAAAATAAGTATGTTGGATCTTATTTTAAGTTATTTTACAAGAAGCACATTTATTACGATATTTGTGCTTTCTTGGCTTTCGATATATTTTATAGTTACATTTACCATTTTAATTTCGCGCTACGCAGGGCTTAGTGCATGGCAAGTCAAAGAAACAAAGGCGTTAGAATCGCTTTTAATGGGTGGCAAGATTGCACTTTCTGGATCGATTTTTCAAAAAATTACTCCCGAGCGAACGACCAAAGAGGCCCTAAATGTCTATAAAAGCAAGGCTGAGCGCGACGCTACTAGTGGGCTAACTTGGCTTTCTATCATCGCTTCGACATCGCCATTTATAGGGCTTTTTGGAACGGTTGTTAGTATTTTGGATACATTTTCAAAGCTAGGGGGCGGAAATTCGGGAATAGATACCATCGCACCAGCCATTAGCGAGGCTTTGGTTGCGACAGGTTGTGGAATTTTCGTCGCTATTCCTGCATATACTTTTGCTTTACTTATTAAGCGTAAAGCTTATGAGGTTACAAGCATTATAAACCGCACATCTGATATCTTGCTTCATAAAGCAGGCGCAAAGTAGAGTTGTATGTATAATTTCGATGAAAATCCTGAATTAAATATAACTCCGCTTGTCGATATTATGCTGGTTTTGCTCGCTATTTTAATGGTGGCGCAAACTGCGATTATTTATGATGAGAGAATCGAGCTTCCAAGCGGTTCGAAATCGGCTTCATCGCAAAATACAGCCGAATTTATGCTCGTGCGCGTAGATGCAGATAGCAAAATTTATATCGACACTAGCTCTATGAGTTTGGCTGAATTTCCAGATAATTTGCAACTCATCAAAAGCAGTGGCAAATACGCTGTGGATAAGCCAGTTTATATCCAAGCCGATAAAAAAATCATTTATGATAATGTAATGTTTGTTTTAAAGACGCTAAAACAAGCTGGTTTCAATAAGGTTGTGCTTCAAACAAATGGCTAGATATTCAAATTTCACCGGGGTTAGATATGATAATTTTAGATCATTTCTAATCGCTTTGGCTCTATATTTTAGCTTGCTTGCTATTTTTCTTTATCAAATTTCAGAATACAAAAACAAAGCGAAAAAATACACCGATGATTTGGGCGCGATTATGGACATCGCAATCCCGATAGATTTTGACGATTCGCCGATACCAACAGCCCCAAATATCGCCGAAGAGGACAAAGAGGGCGACCAACACGAGCAAGAAGAAAAGCCAGTCGAAGAAGAAACTCTAAAAACTACGACTGAGGTTACTACCCCACCTCCACCGCCTGCGCCAAAACCAGAGCCAGCAAAAGAGGAAGTAAAAAAAGAAGAGCCAAAACCAGAGCCTGAGCCAGAACCAATCCCAGAGAAAAAGCCAGAAGAGCCAAAACCAAAAGAAGAGGCTAAAAAAGAGCCTGAGCCAAATTTGAACGATCTGTTTTCTGATACTACGAAAGATAACAAAAAGTTAAGCGAGAGTGTTTCTAAAAACGACGCCGTGCAAAGTAGCAAAAAATCAGACAAACAAACCCAAACCAAGGCGAAAAATCAGGCGACTTCGCGCAACGCGCTAGTAAAATCAAATGTCGTTACCGGCAAAACCCAGCTTACTGGCGAATATGACGCATATCGTGGCAAGATAAATAAAATCCTCCAACGCCTTTGGAGCAAATACGCAACCACTGTCAATGACGATTCTACCGTCGTTGTAACATTTGGTGGAGACGGCAGGATTAGCGATTATCAGATCAAAAGACTTGGAGCAAATACCGAATTTAACCAAAAACTAAGAGATTTCCTAGGAAATTTGGAAATGCAAAATTTCCCAAAATCGCCTGACGGAAAGCCTTTTATTTATGAGATAAATTTAAACGATGTAGTTAGAAATAAATTTTAATTTACAAATTTTTACTACAATTGCATTTTTTTAAAATTTTGCAAGGAGAGATAATGAAAAATTTAATGTTGATTTTTGCATTTTGTATGGCTGTTTTTGCGGCAGATGCGACGACTACGATTACAAACGAGGGCGTAAGCCTGCCAAGAATTGTCGTTCAAAATGCATCAAATCTTTCAAACGCTGAGTTTAACAACAAATTTTTTAAACTCATGGTAGGGGATTTAAAGGTTGGCGCTACTTTCGATGTTAGCGACGAGTATTTGGTGAGCGATTATAACGGGGACGCTAATTCAAATTTGGGCGAGCTAGGGGCTGCGCTTATCGTAAGATACGCAGTTAGCGACAAAACATCGCCTATGAATTTAAAGGCCAAAGTCATCGAAGCTGGGACTGGCAGAGTAATGTATGAGAAAAGCTTTTCTCTCTCAAACGCCGAGAAATACCCATTTTTGGCTCACATGGCAGTTTCTGAAATCGTAAAAGAGCTAGGATATTCTGATGTGGATTGGATGAAAGAGATGATTTTACTCTCTCGATATACTTCGACAAAAGAGAGTGAGATTATGGTGGCTGATTATACGCTGACATATCAAAAGGTAGTTTTGCGTGGCGGATTAAATATCTTCCCTAAATGGGCGAGTGCGGCACAAAATGAATTTTATTATACTTACTATGTGAATCAAAATACCCCTGCGATTTATAAATACAACCTTTCAAACGGCTCAAAAAGTAAAATTTTCACAGGCAAAGGTATGACAATCGTAGGCGATGTAAGCTCTGATGGTCGCAAACTTCTAATCACAAACGCACCAAAAGACCAACCAGATATTTATTTATACGATATAGGCTCGGGTTCGGCTAGACAGATTACAGATTATCCTGGAATCGATGTAAATGGAAATTTCATCGACGGCGATTCAAGGGTAGCTTTCGTAAGTGATAGACTTGGATATCCAAATATTTTTGCCACTAGCATAAATGGCGGAAATGTAACACAAATGGTATATCACGGCAAAAATAACAACTCAATTAGCACAAATGGAAACTACATAGTTTATTCTAGTCGCGACGGATCTGGTAGCTTTAATATCTATATGATCTCAACTCAAACAGATATGATTCGCCAGCTAACATCTGGTGGCAAAAATATGTTCCCTAGATTTTCTAGCGACGGCGGCAGTGTTATGTATATCAAACAAGCAGGCGGTGGAAGTTCAGTAGGAATTATCCGTGTAAATGAGAATAAAAGTTTTCAATTTCCATTAAAAATCGGTCAAATTCAATCGGTTGATTGGTAATTTTAAATATTTTTATGCTATAATCTTGTAATTTTTTTTGAAAGGATAAGTATGAAACATTTAGTTTTAACTTCAGTTGCAGTTGCTGCTCTACTTTTGAGCGGTTGTTCTAAAAAGAATCCAGAGGTAGATTCAAATTTAAGCGATGCTGACAGATTGGCTGCATTAGCTGCTCAAATTCAAAGCGAAGTTGGCAATGTATATTTTGATTTCGATAGATTTAATATCCGCGCTGATCAACAAGGTACAATCAACAACAACGCAGCTTTATTTAACCAAGCTGGCGCAGAGGCTTTAACTGTTAAAGTTGAAGGTAACTGCGATGAGTGGGGCACAGATGAATACAACTATGCTCTTGGTCTAAAAAGAGCAAAAGCTGCAAAAGATGCATTGGTTGCACAAGGCGTAAATGGCGACAGACTATCAGTTGTTAGCTACGGCGAGAGCAACACAGTATGCAAAAATGGCACAAAAGAGTGCGACGCTCAAAACAGACGCGACGAATTCAAAGTAGGTTTCTAATTTGAGTTTCAAATCAAATTTAGCTGTGGCGCTTCTTGGCGTTACAGCTTTTTTGCATGCAGAAGTTTCGGCATTTGACGCTGGCAATATCGGTTCAGACAGCTCTTATGGTTTGACAGAAAACGAGCAATTCCTACGCGACAATCGTAAAAAAGTAAATGATATGCAAAACAACCTAAATAGTGTTAATGAAAACATGGAGGGTTTGCG
This sequence comes from Campylobacter sp. JMF_11 EL3, assembly GCF_027736965.1. Classification (NCBI taxonomy): domain Bacteria; kingdom Pseudomonadati; phylum Campylobacterota; class Epsilonproteobacteria; order Campylobacterales; family Campylobacteraceae; genus Campylobacter; species Campylobacter sp. JMF_11 EL3. Next base: position 36,491 of record NZ_JAOVTJ010000002.1, on the reverse strand, counting down.
CACTGTCGTAGAAGGAGCTAATGAAAAAGTTTCAAATTTAGAAAGCAGAGTGGCTGATTTAGAGATTCGCACGACTGGTCGCAGTAACGGCAGTAGCGAGCTAGATCAGATGAAAAAAGATATCGCATGGCTAAAATCTCAAATTTCTGAAATTAATGCAAAACTTGGAAATTCAAGCGTAAAAAAAAACGCTGAAATAAGCAAAAATACTGGCGCTCAAAGTGCCAAGGGCGCTAGTGCAACTACCACAAATAAATCAAATTTTAGCGCCAAAGACAATGCCTTGGTCGCAAAAGAGGCAGAGGAATTATTTAAGAAAAAAGACTATGCAGGCGCCAAAGAGCGCTACGCTTACCTTGCTAGCAAAAATTATCAACCAGCAAGATCAAATTATATGTTAGGCGAAGTGGCGTATTTTTCGGGCTCTTACGGGGACGCGATTAATTACTACAAAAAGAGCATTTCGCACAATCAAAAACAAGACTACACACCAAGACTTTTATATCACACAGCAATTAGCTTCGATAAAATCGGGGATAGCGCAAGCGGAACGAAATTTTACAACGCTCTAAAATCATCTTACCCTGATTCAAAAGAGGCCAAAGCTGCACCAACACGCTAAAATCAAAATTTGATAAATTTTAATTTAAGGAGAATTTTATGGCGCAAAACAGAGTTATAAAAATGTATTATGAGCTAAAAGACGCAAATTCAGGCGAAATTTTAGAGTCAAATTTCAACGCAAATCCGATTGCCTTCATCACTGGCAAAGAGCAAATTATCCAAAAACTTGAAGATGAAGTTCTAAGCTTAGGTGAGGGCGAGAGCAAAATCGTTAGAATTTCACCAAGTGACGGCGTTGGCGAATACAACGAAAACGCTATCCAAATTTTACCAAAAGAGGAATTTGCAGGTATTGACTTGGTCGTAGGCATGGAGCTTTTCGGTCAGGCAGAAGACGGCGCGACAACCCGCGTAATCGTCAAAGCAATCGGCGAAGAAGATGTTACAATCGACTTTAACCACCCATTTGCAGGCAAAGAGTTAGAATTTAATGTTAAAGTCGTCGAAAACCGCGAGCCGAGCGAAGACGAGCTAATGACAGGCGTGCCAGAGGGCGAGCATACTTGCGGTTGTGGCGGACACGGACATCATCATGGCGAAGACCATGAGTGCTGCGGCGGACACGGACACCACCACCATGGCGATCACGAGTGTTGTGGCGGGCATGGACACCACCACCATGGCGATCATGAGTGCTGCGGCGGACACGGTCATCACCACGAGGACTAAGATATGAAATACGCATTTATTTTCCCGGGTCAAGGCTCACAAAGTGTGGGTATGGGCAGAGAAATTTACGAAAATTTTGCCAGTGCAAAAGAGCTTTTGGACACTGCTAGCGCGCATACCAAAATCGATTTTGCAAATTTGCTTTTTGAGGCAAATGACAAACTTGATATTTCTGAATTTACTCAGCCCTCTATTGCGCTAAATTCGATGATGTGTGTTTTGGCGCTAAATGAGCAGATTAAAATTTCGCCTGAGTTTTTGCTGGGCCACTCGCTTGGCGAGTTTAGCGCACTTGGCGCTGCTGGTGCGATTGAGGCAAAGGAAATTTTAAGGCTTGTAAATATCCGCGGGAAATTAATGCAAAATGCTTGCGAGGGCAAAAATGCCGGTATGATGGTGGTTTTGGCCCTTAGCGATGAGGTAGTTTGCGCTATTTGCGACGAGGCTAGGGCGCAGGGCAAGCAGGTTTGGGCCGCGAATTTCAACTGCGACGGACAAATCGTCGTGGCTGGCAACCGCGATGATTTGGCGAGTTTGGAAGCCAAATTTAAAGAAGCTGGCGCAAAGCGCGCAATGCTACTTAATATGAGCGTAGCTAGCCACTGCCCAATGCTTCAAAGCGCAAGCGACGAGCTTGTGAGCCATTTAGAGCCTGCGCTAAATGAGAGTTTCGCCCCAGTCGTAGCCAATGCAACGGCTAAAATTTACAGCACAAAAAGTGAAGCCCTAGGGCTTTTAAAAGCGCAATTAATCAGCCCAGTGCTATACAAACACAGCGTGAAAAACTACGAAAATAGCGTGGATTGCTTCGTCGAATTTGGCGCAAGCGTGCTAAAAGGGATAAACAAAAAAATCACAGACAAACCAACTTTTAGCATTTCAAATTTAAGCTCGCTAGAAGAATTTGTAAAATTCGCAAAGGAAAACGCTTGAAAATCGCAATTTTAGGCGCAATGCCAGAGGAAATAGAGCCACTTTTGGCGAATTTAGACGCCAAAAAGATTGATTATGCAAACAACGAATTCTACCTTGCGAAATTCGGCGCGCACGAGCTTATCATCGCTTACTCAAAAATTGGCAAGGTAAATTCTACCCTTACTGCCACGCTGATGATAGAAAAATTCGGCGCGGAGAAGCTTATTTTCACGGGCGTTGCAGGCGCGCTTAAAGAGGGTTTGAAAATCGGCGAAATTTTATACGCTACCCGCCTAGTCCAGCATGATTTGGATATCACGGCCTTTGGTCATCCGCACGGATTTGTGCCAGGAAGCCCGATTTTTGTGGATACTGACGCGAATCTTAACGAAATCGCACAGCGCGCGGCAAGGGAATTGGGGCTAAATTTAAAATCAGGCATTATCGCAAGTGGCGATCAATTCGTATGCGACGAGGCGCGCAAAGCTTGGATTAAATCCGAATTCGACGCGAGCGCAGTCGAAATGGAGGGCGCTAGCGTGGCGCAGGTTTGCCATGCGCTAGGCGTTAGCTTTTGCGTGTTAAGAGCCATTAGCGACGAGGCTGGAAACAAGGCCGAGTTTGATTTCGACGAATTCGTCGTAAAAAGCGCGAAAATCAGCGCAAATTTAGCCCTAAAAATGGTCGAACTTCTTTGATAAATATCTCCAAAAAACTTTTGCGCGTGGTCGGTCAAACCAACGCAAAATACAAAATGTTCGAAGAGGGCGATAAAATTTTGCTTGGATTAAGTGGTGGCAAAGATAGCATGTCTTTGGCGCACATTTTGAAGCATTTCCAATCCGTAAGTCCGCTAAAATGGGAGTTTGAAGCCGTAACGATAAGCTATGGTATCGGCGAGGATTTGAGCGAAATTTCAAAGCATTTTAAAGAACACGAAATCCCATATCGTATCATTGAAACCAAAATTTTCGAATTTGGCAAGGAAAAAATCCGCGCAAACACCACATTTTGCAGTTTTTGCTCGCGCATGCGCAGAGGCTATCTCTACACATACGCACTCGAAAATGGCTTTAACAAAATCGCCATAGCTCACCATTTAGACGACGCTGCGGAGAGTTTTTTTATGAATTTCACCTACAATGGCGCACTTCGCACCCTAGCTCCAAAATACACCGCCAAAAACGGCCTAGTAATAATCCGCCCACTAATCCTAGCCAGAGAGCGTCAGCTAAGCGCGTGTGCGGCGCAAAATGAGCTTCCAGTGATGAACGAAGAAGATAGTTGCCCAGCCAAACAATACGGAGGCAAGGAACCAATCGCCAGAGCCGCGACAAAGGAGCTTTTAGCCCAGTATGAAAAGGCTCACCCGAAATTTTTTATCAGCTTAGAAAGCGCGTTTAACAACATCCACGACGACACATTTTTCACACCGAAATTTTAAAATTTTGAAATTTAGTAGTTAAATTTTAGTTTCATATTAATAAAATTTTAATAATAAATAAATTTTTCAACCTAAATTTAGACGAATTTTGATAAATTTGCATGTCAATTATCAGATTTCTTTGAAAAGGCTGTCGTGTGAGTAAAATTCATCAAATTGTAATCACAAATCCGGAGCTTTGCATAGGTTGTAAGGCGTGCGAGAAGGCTTGTGTTAAAGAATCTATAAAACGCGGCAAACTAGGAATTACACGCATTAGAGTATTCAAAGTAGAAAAAACCTCTTCTACAAACCAATGTCGCCAATGCGACGATGCTCCATGCGCCGTAGTTTGCCCAAGCGGTGCTTTGCAAAATTTAACAGATTTTGTCCATCTCAATGAGCATTTATGCGTCGGCTGTGGGCTTTGCACCGTAGCCTGTCCGTATGGCGCCGTCTCATTAGATAGCACCGGTGTTTTTGGAGTCGAAAAAGACGCGAACTATCTTAGCCAACCGGGATTTCCAAGTCTCGCTGTCAAATGCGATATTTGTGATGGTAGAGAAGAGGGCTCGGCCTGTGTCGAAGCCTGTCCAAAAGGTGCGATTATAATGCTAGATTCAAATTCAGAGCATAAAATCGGAAAAAAACTCAAAAATACGGAAAATATGCAAAATTTCATCAAGGCTATCAGCGATAGAGATGTTGATCTAAGCGAGTTCGTGGCTCCACCTGCGCCAAAACCTGCGCCAGAAGCGAGCGTGGCTGAAAAACCAGCTGAAAAAGTGGCTCCTGACACGGCTTCTGCGCCACAGGGTGCGTCAGATCAAAAACTGGCTGAAAAACCAGCCACACAAACAGCTCCTGCCCTAACTTCTGCGCCAGCTGAGAAAGTAGCTCAAAAACCGGCTTCTCAAAAGGTCGAAGCAAAAACCGAGCCAAAAGCTGAGCCAAAAGTAGAGCCAAAGCCTAGTGATGAGATAAAACCGCAAAAAGTAGCCTCTAAACCAAAAAAAGAGAGCAAAGGGGCAAAAAATCCGAATTTGAAATCTAACGATAATAAGGATGACAATGCTTGAATTTATTTTTATTTCATACTTATTAATAGGCGTTATCAGCTTGGCTCTTTATAATTCGCAAAAGACTGCTTTGTATTTTGGATTTATTTCAAATGCCGCTATTTCGGTAGTGGGCGCGCTGTATTTCCTATCGCAACTGCATGGAAGTAGCGAATTTGTGCTTAGGGGATTTTTGTTTGAACCAAGCTTTTTGCTAACGCCTTTGGGTGCGTTTTTTAGTTTTATAGTATGTTTTATAGGCGCGATGAGTGCAATTTATTCGCTTGGATATTTGCAAAATTTCAAGCTAAATTTCGCTGTAAAATCTGCGCTTTTTAGCTTTTTTATGCTAAGCATGCTAATGGTTATTAGTAGTAACGATGTCTTTGGATTCGTGGTTTTATGGGAGTTAATGACGCTAGTTTCTGCGCTAATGCTCAAATTCAACGACACTCCAAGCTCAAATTTCACAGTTATGCTATATCTTGGCGTGGCGCAAGTGGGTGCGTTTTGTATCGTTATAGCGTTTTTGATTATGGCGCATAGTGCTGGAAGTTTGCATTTTAGCGACTGGAATTTCAATACCTCATCTTTATTTATTTGCATTTTGCTTTTTATCGGGTTTGGCACGAAGGCTGGTCTTGCGCCGTTTCATGTGTGGAGCCCGCTAGCATATCCTCTTGCAAATTCAAATGTTTCAGCGTTATTTAGTTCTGCGATGAGTAAGGTCGCGATTTTTGGTTTGATTAAATTTATGTTAATTGCCAAAATTCCTGCCTCTTTTGCCTTAGCTATGATGATTTTGGGCGCATTTGGTGCTGTTTGGGGTATCATTTTTGCTGCGCTTCAAAACGAGTATAAAAAACTAATCGCATATAGTTCTGTTGAAAATATGGGAATTATCCTGCTAGCACTTGGTGCTGGACTTTACGGGCTTGCTACTGAAAATAATATTTTGGCAGCTTTTGGTTTGGCTGGTGCGATTTTACATAGCTTAAATCACAGCGTGTTCAAGGCTGTTTTGTTCTTTGCTGCTGGAAATATCTACAATGCAAGCAAAAAGCTAAAAATCAACTCTTTGGGCGGTTTGGCCAAATTTATGCCAATCACTGCGTTTTGTTCGCTAATAGCTGTGTTAAGCATAGTCGCAATTCCGCTATTTAACGGCTTTGCGAGCGAGTGGCTGATATATAAAGCGCTTTTGTCAAAAACAGATCCTGGAATTTCAAGATTAGTTTTTGCGCTTTCAACTATCGGTTTGACGCTAGCTGGCGTGCTTTGTGCGTTTGCCTTTGTTAAATTTTACGGATTAATATTTAGTGGCAAAGCCAAAGGCGAGTATAGGGAGGCTTCGATTTTCTCGCTCGTGCCTATGGTGATTTTGGCACTTTTCTGCGTGATTTTAGCTCTTTCATCGCCTATGTTTGTAAGCAAAATTTGGTCATTTATGCCAGTATCAGATAGTGGAGCGACGCTATCATTTTCGCTACTTTGGCTATGTTTGATTGCTATGTTAATCTTGCCATTTGTGATTTTGCTAGTTTTCAAATCGCCTTTTGATAAACCAAAACTAAGCGATCCGTGGGCGAACGGATTTAAATTCAGCAACGATTTCTTGCCAAATTCAAACACAGCCGTAGGCGATTTAAGGCGAGTTTTGGCTAAATTTATGTGCATAAAAATGCGTAAAAAAGGCTCGTCTTACAGCATTATCGTAAAAGATGTTTTTATGGAGTATATCTATAAGCCAATAATTGATATAAATATGAAAATAGCCGATAAAATCGCCATTATGCAAAACGGCAAGAGTGCGACTTACGCATTTTATATGGTGCTTTATCTTGGTATTTTAGGCGTGGGAATATTTTACTTTTTTGGAGGCAAACTATGATATTACAACTACTTTTAGCTCTTGCCTTGATGCCACTATTTGACGGTATTTGTCGAAGTTTGCGTGCAAAAATCCAGTCTCGTCAAGGACCTCCGATTTGGCAAACTTATTATGATTTGTTAAAACTTTTGCGCAGAAAGCGAACGGCTCCAAATTCAGCCCATTTTGTCTTTAAATGGACGCCATATCTACTTGTGGCAATCGGAGCATTTTTGGTAATGCTAACGGCTGCTAGGTGCGAGGCGGTTTCGGATTTGATTGTCATCGTGTATCTGCTTGTCGCATTTAGAGTTATTCTAAATTTAGCAGCATTTGATAGCCTAAACCCATTTGCAGCAATCGGCGCAAACAGAGAAAATATGCTAGCCCTTTATGCTGAGCCTATTATGATTTGCGGTGTAATCGTGGTTTGTGCGATGTTTGGCGATACAAATTTGGTCAAAATTCACCAAGCTGTGATAAATGGCGAAATCGGCGCAAAAGCATCGTTTATAGTCGCTGGGATTGTGTTTTTGTGGGCTGTTTATATCGAAATGTCAAGAAAGCCTTTTGATATAGCAGAAGCAGAACAAGAGGTCCAAGAAGGTGTCGTGGCTGAATTTAGCGGTAGAGATTTGGCGCTCATTGACATTGGCGCTATGCTAAAACAATTTGCCGTAATTTGCCTGTTTGTTAAAATTTTTATCCCATTTGGGTTTAATAATCTACTACTAGATTGCATTTTTACGATAATTTTGGTCGAATTAGCCACAACGCTTGCTGTGTTAATCGATAACTTCGGTCCTAGGTATGCAATGCTTTCTACTTTGAAATTAAACGCTTCGTGGATGCTAGGACTTGGCATTTTAAGCGTGATTTTGTTTGCTGCGGGGGTTTAATATGGAAGCATTTGCAATACTTTTAATGATGATTTCTTTGGCGGTATTTTCGTTTAGGGATTATAAAATTTCAATTTCTCTTTATGCGTTAAATACTGTTTGTTTGGTGACGCTATTTTTTATCATGGCGGCCAAATTTGGAGCTGGCGAGCTGTATTCGTGGGCAATAATCGCTGTCATTACTAAGGTGATTTTGGTGCCTGCAATACTTTTCTTTACCCTTATTAGAATCGATGAAAAGCACGAAAACGACCCATACACTGGCTTTTTCTTATCGCCTGTGATAGCTTTTGCTTTTTCGATTGGGCTAGCTTATCTTTTGACGCCAATCTTTATGAAATTTGCAATTATCCAAAATGAATTTGTCATTTGTGCTGCGATTTTTACATTTTGGATTGGGGTTTGCGGATTTATTTTAAGAAGGTCGTTTTTAAAACAAATTTTGGCTTATTGTTTGATAGAAAACGCGGTTCATCTAAATTTAGCCACAAACGCTTGTAATGCTAGTTCGCTAGTCGAGCTTGGAATTTTAAGCGATGCTGTGTTTGGAATCGCGATTATGGCTATTTTGGCGGTTAGATACAAAGAGGTCTTTGGTAGCCAAAATACGAATTTAGCCAGCGAGTTAAAGGGTTGAGTATGATAATATATTTAATGCTTATTTTGCCGTTAATATGTGCGGCGTTGATTTATTTCGTGCCTGATAGGCTGATAAAAATCGCAAATTTAGCCTTTGCGCTCGTTATTTGTGCGGTTATATTTAAAGCTATCTCTTTGATAGGCTTTACTCCGCTTTTCGCGCTAAATAAAATGCTGTTTTTAGATAGCTTGGGTGGAATTTATCTGACAATCATCGGCATTACAGGGACTTTGGTAACGCTATATTTTCCTACTTATCTTGGTTGGAGAGATGAAAGCCCTAAAAAAATCAAAAAAATGCTAGTTTTAGCCTATATCACGACATTTGCTATGATACTTTCTGCTGTGGCAAATGATATTGCTATTATGTGGGCGGCTGTTGAAGCGACAACGCTAAGTAGCGTTTTTATGGTTGTTTATAACAAGAAAAAACAAATTGTAGAAGCCGGTTATAAATATGTAATGGTCTGCTCTCTTGGTCTAGCATTTGCTATGCTGGCTACTATTTTGCTTTATTCAAGTGGCGGGATTTTATTTACGGATTTAATTGATAAAAAAATCGATCCGCTTACGATGAAAGTTATTTTTATCCTAGCTCTTGTGGGATTTGGCACAAAAGCAGGTCTTGTTCCAACTCATACTTGGCTTCCTGATGCTCACGCACAAGGTCCATCTCCGACTTCTGCTGTGCTTAGCGGTATCGTGCTAAAAGTGGCAATGCTAGCTCTCATTAGATACTATTTTATCGCTGCAAATTCAGTCGGTATGGAATTTGTAATGGATACTATGCTTGTAAGTGGTGTGATTACGCTTTATGTGGCTGGGTATTTCTTGGTAACTCAACACGATGTAAAACGCATGCTTGCTTATCACAGCGTAGTTCATATGGGCGTTATCGCATTTGCTTTGGGAGTTGGCGGGAAAATCGGCGTAGCAGCAGCACTTTTCCACTGCTTGGCTCACAGCCTTACAAAAGCCCTAGCTTTCCTTACCACGGGAAATACTTGGAGAATTTACCAAACAAACAATATGCACAAAATGGGCGGTCTAGCCTACACTGCACCGCTTACTTGCGTATTCTTTGGAATTTCGATTTGCTCACTTGTTGGAGTTCCTGCATTTGCGATTTTTGTAAGCGAATTTATGACTTTTACACAAGCAATTTTGACAGAGCGATATGTCGTAGCGATTATTTTTGCGATTGCATTAGCAGTTATTTTCATAGCAGACTTTTCACACTTTTTCTTAGCTTCATTTGGCAAAAACCAAAGCGAGTTAAAATACGATAAAGAGATGAGTTTGTTTGAAAATTTACCACTTATATTTTTGGGCTTTTTTGTTATCGCTTTCGGACTTTGGAAATTTGAGTTTTTCTGGAATTTGCTTGATTTGAGCGTGAATTTAATAAAGGATTTAAGATGATAGGTGATTTATACATTAGTCAAATCGAAAGCGAATTTAACATACTTGAAACCACTAGACAAACCGATAAACAAATAACGATTTTGGTCGATAGAAACGACCTGCCTGCTGTGGTAAATAAGCTATATTATGGTATCGGCGGTTGGTTAGTGACGATGGTAGCAAACGATGAAAGGTCTATCAATAAACATTTTGCGCTTTATTATGTGCTTTCTATGGAGGGTTCTAAATTTAGCCAAGATGATGAATTAGAAGAGAAATGCTTTATAACCGTTAAAACTCTAATTCCGGCTGATGATCCTGTTTATCCCTCAGTTACGCCACTCGTTAAGGCTGCTGTTTGGTATGAAAGAGAAGCTTTCGATCTCTTTGGGCTTAGAGCGGAAGGGCTAATAGATCCAAGAAGACTTGCTATGAGTGATGATTGGCCGCTAGATTTATATCCGCTTAGAAAAGATGAGATGAATTATAAATTTCGTCCAGATCCACTAAGCGTAGAGCCTGATTATGAATTTAAAAAGCCAACTGGCGTAAATACCCAAGCCATTCCGCTTGGACCACTTCATATCACGGCTGATGAACCGGGACATTTTAGGCTTTATTGTGACGGTGATACGATTGTAGATGCGGATTATAGGCTGTATTATGAGCATAGAGGCATGGAAAAACTAGCTGAAAATCGTATGAACTACACTCAAATGGCATTTTTAGCCGAGAGAGTTTGCGGAATTTGCGGTTTTGCGCACTCTATCGCTATGGCAAGAGCCACAGAAAACGCTATGGGGCTAGAAATCCCTGAGCGCGCGCAAGCGCTTCGTATAATGAGCGCAGAGGTCGAAAGACTTCACTCAAATTTGCTAAATATCGGTTTAGCGTGTGAAGTTACAGGAAACTACACTGCATTTATGCATGTATTTAGAGTGCGTGAATACACACTCGATTTAGCCCAAATTTTAACAGGTGGCAGGAAAACTTACGGCACAGTAACCGTAGGCGGTATGAGACGAGATATCAGAGCCAAAGAGATAAAAGAGATTTTAAATTTGCTCTCTAAAATCGAGCAAGAATTTGAAGATGTCTGGGAAGTCATCATAAATGATGAAAGACAAATGTCTCGCTGGAAGGGAATTGGAGTTTTAGATCCGCAGGTCGGTAGGGATTATGGCTCAGTAGGACCTACAATCAGGGCTAGTGGATTTAAGCGAGATGTTCGCTACGATTACCCTGATGAATTTACGAAAAAACTCAAATTTAACATAAATACCGAGAGTAGTTGCGATGTCTATGGCAGGGTCAAGGTGCGCTACCACGACACAAAAGACGCGATTAGTGTGATTAGGCAGTGTATTGATATAATGCCAGGTGGCGATATCATCGTAAGTAGCGATTATAGGGTTAAACCAAACAGCTACGCAATTGGTTATATCGAAGCCCCACGCGGTGAGGATATACACTGGATAATGCAAAGTGGTAGCCAAAAGGTTTATAGATGGCGTGTCAAAGCCCCTACATTTAGCAACTGGCCAGCCCTAGCTCATCAGCTTCGTGGTTACACTGTCGCTGATGCCGCGCTTATCGTATGCAGCTTAGATCCTTGTTATTCATGCACCGAAAGGCTAACCGTAGTAGATATAAAAAGCGGAAAAAGCAAAATTTTAGCCGGAAAAGAGCTTAAAGCGATTTGCCAAAAAGGAAATTAGATGAAAATTTTTGATTTAGTGAAAAAAAAGGGAGTTGTTACAAAGCCTTATCCGTTAGCGCCGTATGAAATGAGCGAAAATTTCAGAGGCCGCCCAGAATACACCTATGCTTTGTGCATTGGTTGCGCATCTTGTGGCGTGGCTTGCCCGCCAAACGCAATCAGCGTCAAAATCGAAGATGAAAAGTCAGTAGTGTGGCGATACGATACTGGCAGGTGCATTTTTTGTGGTCGTTGCGAGGAGGTCTGCCCTACAAAGGCTATCAAACTTAGCTCTAAATTTGAACTAGGCGTGAATTTCAATCGAGCTGATTTGCATGTGTGTGGCACTATGGAGGCGCATAACTGCTCGCAGTGCGGCAAGGCCTTTACTTCGAAGCGTTTTGTCCAAACCGCGCTTAGTAGAATCGCGGCTTCAAATATGAGCGATGATCGCAAAAAGCTAGCCAGAGAATATACGCAAATTTGCCCTGCTTGCAAACGCGAAAACACAGCAGCGAAAATGCGAGAAAATGATTATCAAAGGATTGTGTGATGAGCGGCGATGATAAATTAAAATTTTTAAAACAAATTAGGCGAAGTTTCAGCGTTTTTCGTGTCGATTGCGGTAGCTGTAATGGTTGCGAAATCGAGATTTTCGCCACTCTTGCTCCACAATGGGATCCAGAGAGATTTGGCTTCAAGCTCGTCGCAAACCCGCGCCACGCCGATATTTTGCTAGTAACTGGGCCAGTTACTAGGCAGATGTATTATCCGCTTTTGCGCGCGTATGAGGCGATCCCTGAGCCAAAAATCGTCGTAGCCTTGGGCGCGTGCGGTTCAAGTGGCGGAATCTTCCACGATAGTTACGCCGTGTGGGGCGGTGCGCAAAGCGTAATTCCAGTCGATGTCTTTATCCCAGGCTGTCCTCCGCACCCAGCTGGCATTTTATACGGGCTAGCTAGCGCGCTTGGGCTAGTAGATCAAAAGCTAAAAGAGCAGAAATTTGAAAAAAGTGAGAATTTTATTTTCGCAGATAAACCTTCGTTAGTCGGCGATATGGCGTTTGAAAAATCAGCTTACCAAAAGGCAAAATTTTTGATGAGCTATGTCCATGCTGACGAGCTTTATGACAAATTTATGGACGCGCTTCGCACAAGCGGTGAGCCTAAAAACCCTGCTAGCGTCAAAACAGCTGTTTTAAACGCGATTAGCGCAGAAGAGGATCCGAGATTTAAAGAGTGCTTGGGAATTATCTACAACGATGTGTATGGCAAGTATTTTGGCGCAGAAAAAATCGATCCAAAATCCCTTGCTTGGGCGTAAATTTTAAATTTACGCCCCTTTTTAAAATTCTACAAATTTTATCCAAATTTATCAAAAATATCCTAATCTGATAATTTATACAAAAATACTAAATTTTTATTCAAATTTTGCTCAAATTTAAGCAAAATTAAGGGGGGGGGGGGGTATAATGAAGAGTATTTTTAAAAGGGGAAATCATGAAAAAATTTCTTTGTTCATTGGCGGGCGTAGCTTGCTTGGGTGCTAGCGTAGCCAGCGCAAACACGCTAGATCAAATCAAATCTAGCAAGGTTTTAAGAATCGGCGTGAGCGAGCATATGGCACCATTTAGCGTATTGCAAAGTGATGGCTCATTTGTGGGCTTTGAGATCGACTTCGCAAAAGAGATCGCAAAGGCTATTTTAGGCGATGAGGGCAGGATAGAGTTCGTAGGCGTGCCTCAAAAAGAGCGCCTGGATTATGTCAAAGACAACAAGGTCGATTTGCTAATCGCAGCATACACTAGAAACGAAAAACGCGCCAAAGTGGTTGATTTTTCGGTGCCGTATTTTTCTATCAATCTCTCGACCGTTTCGAAAAGATCAGCTGGTATCAAATCAATCGAGGATTTAGAGGGCAAAAGAATAGCCGTCATCGGCGAGAGCAACTCAGATGTCTGGGTGCGCAAAAACCCTAATATCACCCCAGTGCCATGCCAAAACAACAAAGACTGCTACGACAAGGTCAATCGTGGCGAGGCTGACGCGTATATGCACAATATCGTCTCAGTCGCCTCTGTGCCGGTGCTAGATCTAAATTTCGAAGTATCAATCCCAAAAATCGGCGAGACATTTTTCGACTGCGTCGTCACCCAAAAGGGCAACAGAGATATGCTACAATTGGTCGATCAAAAGATTTTTGAGCTCTCACAAGCAGGGTATTTCGATAAAAAATACGATGAGACAATCGGGCCATTTTATAACGGCAATGTCCCTAAACACTACTTTTTGTTAGATGATTTATACAGCCAATTTTTAAATATGTAATCACCGCGAAATTCGCATTGATTAAAATTTTAACTTCTTAAAAATTTGGCGCGAGTGTTAGATCGCGCCAAATTTCAAATTTAGGCTTTTTGCCTACTAAAAATTCCAAAATACGCACAAAATGCAAAGCCAAGAGCCACTGCATACGGCGCGAATTCGCTAATCCCCTTAGCCGAGCTAGCTAGCGAGAAATTATGTGCGATAGCCCCGCCACACGCCATGCCAGCGATGAAAATCGCAGAGTTTAGGTTTCCGCTTCCAGCCTGGACTAGGTGTTTGCCAGGACAGCCTTCGCACAGCGAAAAGCACAGCCCCGCCAATGCCATGCCGGCGAAATTCCAGATAAATTCGTTATGCGCGATTGGTTGAGCTTCGAAGCCGAATTTATACTGCCCAAACGCCAAATTTGCGATTGAGGCACTCGCGATTACCGCCACTATGCCCCAAAACATAGAAAAATCGCCGTTAAAAGTGCGCGAAAGTGCGCCAACGGAGCAAAATTTGCTTCTTTGCATAGCCGCGCCGATGATGATGGCTACGATTAGGGAGATAAAAATCGGCGCATGTTGCGAACCAGGGCCCGAAGTCGAGCTAAAAATCGCGCCGTTTTCGCCGAATTTTACACCGCTAATGAGTGCTAGCAAAAGCAAAATTCCAATGATTAGTGGCATGGCGCCAAGCGGTTTTGAAAGCTCGTTTTCGCGCTCCGTTTCGTATCCGCTAGCCTTAAAAAACCTGCCACAAGCCACCCCGGCAAATAGCCCCACTACGCCAGCTATCGCGCTCATATCGCCTCCGCCTAGGCGCAAAAACGCTCTCCATGGACAGCCCAAAAACACCAAGCAGCCAATCATCGCAAAAATCCCTAAGATAAATCTCGTAAATGGCGATGAGGCCGAGAGTGTGCGATACTCGCCACTAATTAGCGAGGCAATAAAACCGCCGATGATAAGGCCGATGATTTCTGGGCGTATGTATTGCACCACGGCCGCTCTATGAAAGCCGAGCGCACCAGCTGTATCGCGCAAGAAACAAGCGGCGCAAACGCCCATATTCGCGGGGTTGCCATAATGCACGAGCGCGGCTCCGCCAAGGCCAAGAAGGGCACCTGAAATGATAAAAAGTATGGTTGATTTTGGCATTAAATTGCCTTTTGGATAAGTTAAGCAGACCTGCTTTTTTCGGGGCGAATTGTAGCGAAATTTGATTAGAGTTGATTGAAAAAATTTGATTAGTTTGAAACATAAGGGTATAATTTAAAACCATGCAAATGGAGAGAATTACTGCTATTAAGGGATTTTATGTGTAGAGCATTGATTTTTATGGTCTTGGTATGTGGGTTTGCTTTCGGGCAAGATATTTGCGATGAACAATATATGAAAGAGTGGGTAGATAGAGTAGATAGCATAAATTTAAGCAATAATTCAAAAGCCAAACAGCAAGGTTTTTATTTTGGCAAAAGCAAATGCAAAAATAACACTATGATAGTAAATATGCACATGCTTCGTGGTGATAAAATTCGTCAATCCGATAAACAAAAATTTGATGTAATGGTAAATCAGGGTATTTGCGCAGATGATAGAAATGAGATTTATGCTGATTTGGGGCTTTTGATTGAATACGATATAAGGTCTGACAAGGGTGATTTAATCTATGCTACTAAAATGGATCCAAAAAAATGTCCAAATTTTACCAAGTTAAGTAATAGTTGTGATAAAACATATGCCTTAGAAGAAATAAATAGCCTTAACGCCCAAATACCGCTAGATTTAGGAGATGGGAGGCGCTTAGTAAATGCGAGTTGCGTTAATGGTACTTACATTTATCGCATAATAGTCGATATCGAAGATAGCGATATAAATAGCAATATTATTAATGAGTTAAAAAACGAAATGCAAGAGACGCTAACAAATGTTTATTGCACTGATTTAAATATGAAAATATTTTTGAAACTAGGCATGTCGGCAAAATATGATCATTACTTACAAAACGGCACATTTTTATTTAGCACACACGCAAGTCCGAGTAACTGCCCGAATTTTTAAATTTCGGCGCAGTATCGCAAATAACCCGCCAAATTTATGCGAATTTTAAAATTTTGGCGCACCAGCACCAAACCAGCGCGCCATAAATCAAATTTAAGCGTCATAAAATGCCCAAATTTGCCTATTTCATCGTATTAAACACCCTATCGCCAGCGTCTCCTAGACCTGGGACGATGTAGCCGTTTTCGTTTAGTTTCTCGTCGATTGCGGCGGTATATACAGGCACATCTGGGTAGATTTCGCTGAATTTTTTCAGTCCCTCAGGTGCTGCGATGATAGAGATAAATTTGATCTTTTTCACGCCTTTTTCTTTGAGGAATTTCACCGCGTCAATCGCCGTGCCACCGGTGGCAAACATCGGATCTATGATGATTGCGGTGCGCTCTTTGTAGTCGGCCGGGAGTTTTGCGTAGAAAAACTCAGCTTGCAAACTCTCTTCATTTCGCTGAAAGCCCAAAAATCCGACGCTCGCATCTGGAATTAGCTTAAAGACAGCGTCCAGCATACCAAGCGCAGCGCGCAAAATAGGGCATATCATAATCTTTTCGTCTAATCTTTTTGCTGTCATTTTCGCCACAGGCGTCGTAATCGGCGCGTCTTTTAGGCGCAAATCGTTGCTTGCTTCAAAAAGCATTAGGTAGCTAATCTCGTCGATTAGCATTCTAAACTGAAACGGATCTGTCTTTTTGTCTCGCAGGATTGAGAGTTTGTGCTCGATTAGGGGGTGTGAGATTTGTTTGATATTTTTCATGATTTCACCTTTCATAAAATTTGCCTATTATACAGAAAATTAGTAATGAAAGGGTAGATTTTGGGATTTTGATTGGTGGCGGACAGGGAGGGATTCGAACCCTCGAGCCCCGGTTAGAAGCTGCACCCTTAGCAGGGGTGTGGTTTCGGCCAGCTCACCCACCTGTCCAAGTAATAAGAAATCGCATTATATCGAATAAAACTAATATAACGCTTAAAATTTCGCTAAATTTTGAAATTTTGGTTGTTTTGTGGCAGGGTTGGGGAATACTGCGCCGAGAATTTTGCTTACTCAAAATTCTTACAATGACAAATTGGAAGTAAAATTTAAGTTGAAGTGTGCTGAAAATTTTACTGGATTGCTTCGCTATGCTCGCAATGACAAATTTTGACAAATTTGATAAATTTTGGAGATTAAATTTTAAAAAAGCAAAAATCAGGGGGCGCGAAGCCCCCGAGTAAAATTTATTTTTTTACGATTACGGAAATTCCGTTTGGAATCACAGTTAGGCTCTTTTTGCCTAGCGCATGCGCCATTTCTAGGGCTTCTTCAAGGCTAGCGGCATATTTCATTTTCATATCTTCGACCATGGTTTTAATCTCAGGGCGTGTTACCATGATGACTGTGTGTTTGATCAAAACGCGCGCGAGAATTTGGCTCTCCCATTGATCTGGGATTGTTTTTTCTTGTGGGGTTGCCATACATTGATCGTAAAAGGCTTGCGCGCTTTCGCAATCTTTAAGCGAGCGATAAAATCCCTCGCCACCGTGTCCGTCGGCGCAGTATGAGCACTCGATGATGACACCACCAGGGTTACAGGTAGCCTCAGCCGCGGTCATTGATTTGACGCATTGGTATAAATTTTGATCAAGTGGTGCGCCGCCGTTTGATGTGATGACGATGTCTGCCATTTTTGGCTCGACTTTGGCGTAACTTAGCAAAAAGTCGCAACCTGCTCTGTGCGCTGTAACATAATTTCCCGCAAACGCTGCGACCGTTTTTTTATCCTCGTCGATTACGACATTTACGATGTAGGCGAGTTTGGCAAATTTCGCCGCTGCTAGCATATCTGTGTGCAATGGGTTGCCATCTAGCACGCCAGTGCGGGCAAATTCGCTATCTATGAATTTCGAGCAGTGATTTCCTAGCACGGTTACTTTGTCGCAAACGCCGGGCAAAACGCTCTTTCTGCCGCCGCTAAATCCAGCGAAAAAGTGCGGTTCGATGAAGCCCTCTGATACCAAAAGCTCGGTCTCTACGGCTACTTTGTCGATGACGAGGGGCGCACCCGATGGCAAAATGCCGATTTGTGTGTTTGAGTCTGGATCGAAGCAATCATGCACCACGATTTTTGAGCTTTCGTAAATTTCATCGCCTAGTTTGGCGCGAAGCTCGGCCTCTGTGGTAGGGCGGTGAAATCCAGTGGAAACTAAAAGCGTGATTTCGATATCGGGATTTCCCTCTTTTAGCTCGGCAAACATATTTGGCAAAATATCCTTGCTTGGCACTGGGCGGGTGTGGTCTGAGATGATGATGACGCAGTTTTTCTTGCCTTTGGCAAGCTCGCACAATCGCGGGCTATCGATTGGGTTTGCCATAGCTTTTTTGACGATTTCTAGGCCGCTACCCTCGGCTTTAAGCTCGTCGATTTTAGAGCGCAAAACATTTGCGTCCCCCTCGTCAAAGTCGATAAAGGTGTTGCCATAAGGAATCTTTAACATAATTTACCCCTTAAAATGAAATGAAAATTTAACTTTTTATTATACAGCGATGAGGTGTATATTTTGCTTAAATTCCAAAATAAATTCTAAAATTTAAGTTACAAAAAATATCGGCAAAATTCCTAAAATAGGGCATATCAAGGCGCAGGTTTTAGAGCGAATAGCGCCAAGAGCACATAAATTTGCAAGCACAAAAAGCCATAGTGGAATTTGCGCTTCAAAGCTTGGAAGCGTGAAATTTAAAAAACTAATCAAAGCCTCATCAAAAACCCCGCCCAATCCGCACAGGTGCAAAATCACGCTAAGAGGGTAAAAAATCACAAAAATATATCCGATGATAATCACGCTAAGTTGCTGAAATGAAGCCAGCGGAAAGAAAAAATACACCGCGATATTCATCGCAAACCAGACATAAAGATTAAAAAGCGCCAAATTTGCGAGAGTGCCAAATTTGCCCCAAAAATGGTGCGAATACAAAAAAATATAAAGCACACCAAGGGAGGAAAAATAAAACCCCACGCTAAAAGCTAGATGCGGAAAAACGGCTAGTAAAAGGGCAATGCTAAGGAATAAATTGGCGAAATTTAAAAGCTCGAAATTGCGCCACAAAAGGAAAAATCCCACCACGCACATTGCCAGCGAACGCAAAAAACTAGGCGTGAAATCCAGCACAAAAAGATAGCCAATCATCAGCAAAATCGCCGTAACGCTGAGGTCAAATTTGAGATTTCGCCATGGGAAAAATCGCCTTTGCAAAATGCGATAAATCGGCGCAAAAATCAGAAAAAACGACGAAAAAATAATCCCCAAATGAAACCCGCTAATCGAAACAATATGCGCAATCCCCCAGTGCGTGATGTTTTGGCGCAAATCATAAGGCATGGGCGTGGCGAAATACAGCGCGCTGTAAAGATCGGCTATAAGGGGGTTTGCGTGCTGAGAACGAATAAAATTTATGGCTTTGGTTTTGGGCGAGTTTTCGTAAAACGGGGCGGAAATTTTAAAATTTGGCGCATAAAATCTAGCCTTCACAAAATCCAAAAAACTCAAATTTTGCGTGATGATACCCACGCTTAGGCGCGCGAATCGTGGGAATTTGCGCCCGGTTTTGGTCGTGGTATAAATCGTAAAATTCCCTGATTTTAGTTTTAGCACGGTGTATGTGCGGCCTTTGGCGTTTGTTTTGTCGTAGGAATTTAAAATTTGGCTTTGTAAAAATATGCGAGAATTTGATTTAAATTCGCAAAATTCGTGGTATTTAAACGCCAAATTTAGCGCAAAAATCAAAACGATAAAAAGCGAAAATAGGCAAAATTCTTTTTTGTTATAAAAGAGTTTGAGTTTCAAAATTTTGAAATTTGGGCGAAATCACTTTCGCCCACGCGCCCTTAGCACGAAAAATTCATCTTAAACTCATACGGAGTAGGGCGTGCTTCGTATGGCCAAACTTGGGTTTTAAATTTCATGTGTTGATAAGCTTGGATAAAATCGTCGCTCATGATATCTTTGAGATACGCTCTATCGCGAATCAGCGCTTCTAGCGAGCCACGAAGCGTGTGCGGGAACTGCTCGATACCGCGCTCGCGAATCTCATCAAGGGTGAGTTTAAATAGATTTTCGTCCATTGGCCCTGCTGGCTCGATTTTGTTTTTCACGCCATCAAGTCCTGCCATTAGCATTGCAGCGAAGGCTAAATATGGATTTGAAGTGCTATCTGGGAAGCGAAATTCAGCCCGCACGCTCTTTTCGCCTGCGCCATAAGGAATTCGCACAGAAGCTGAGCGGTTTTGGCTAGAATATGTCAAAATCGACGGAGCCTCAAAGCCCGGGATTAGGCGTTTGTAGCTGTTTGTGCTGGCGTTTGTAAAGGCTGCGACGCTTCTTGCGTGAGCTAGCACTCCGCCGATATACCAGCGTGCGAAATCGCTTAAATTCGCGTAATTTCCCTCGCCGTAAAATAGGTTTTTGCCGTTTTTCCATATTGATTGATGCACATGCATTCCGTTGCCATTATCGCCATAAAGCGGTTTTGGCATGAAAGTTGCGGTTTTGCCGTTTAGTTGGGCTACCATTTTGATGACATATTTGAGTTTTTGCACATTGTCAGCCATTTCGACTAGATTGCCAAATTTCACGCCGATTTCGTTTTGGCCTTGGGCTACTTCGTGGTGTCCTAGCATGACATCTAAGCCCACTTGCTCCAAAACCTGCATCATCTCAGCTCTTAAATCAGTGGCTGTATCGATTGGCTGAGTCATCAAATATCCGCCTTTTTTGCGTGGGCGGTGGCCGCTATTGTATCCTGATGAGAAGTTCGTATCGTCGTTCCACTCGCCCTCTTCGGTGTCTATCTCATACATAGCGCAGTTTGTGCTATCGACGATTTTGACATTATCAAAGATAAAAAATTCATTTTCAGCCCCGAAATACGCCTCGTCGCCAAGCCCACTATCTTTTAGGTATTTCATAGCCTTTTTGGCGATTGAGCGAGGGCATTTTTCGTAAAGTTCGCCCTTGTAAATATCGAAAATATCGCTAAAAACCACAGCCGTAGGATCAGCTGTAAATGGATCTAAAAATGCAGTCTCCACATCTGGCATCATTAGCATATCGCTTTTATCGATTGGTTGCCAGCCGTCCATCGAGCTAGCGTCCATTGGGATACCATTTTTGAACTGATCTGGTTCGACGATTTTGATATTGTAGCTGATAGAGTGCCAAAATCCCTTCATATCCGTAAAGCGGAAATCGACAAATTTAACTTCGTTTTCTTCGCAAAATTTGAAAAATTCATCGACATTATTCACAAATTTTCCCATTTCTTCTCCTTAAAAATTCTAAATTTTGTAATTCTACCCTTTTGTTACTTAAAATACGAAGCGAAATATTTTTGTGTGAGTTAAATTTTGAAATTTGCGCAGTTTTGAAAATTTGGTGCTAAATTTAGTGATAAATTTAAAAAACCCCGCGAAATTCGCAGGGTTAGGGGAGTATGAAATTATTTTAGGAAGGCTTATTTTTTATCTTTTTTAAGCTCTTTTTGCGCCTCTCTTTTTTCCTTGCGCTCTTTTAAATTTTTAGCCAAATTTGACTTTTGCTCGCTGCTTAGCACACCAAGCAAAGCCTCGATGACACCAGCTTCGGCGGTGATTTGCTCGGTAAATTTTTTGCTATTATTTTCGATAAATTTTGCTTTGTCAAAATTAGCGATATCTTCTAGCAAATTCTCGCGTGGCTCTGATTTTTTGGCGATTCGCGCTTCGTTTGCCTCAAACATTATTCTGCGCACCTTCGCCCATTGCTCATCGCTTAGATCAAGGCGTGGAAGCTCGCGCATAATCGCGCCTGTGTAGCGGTCATTGTGCCCCATTTTGTGGAATTTTTTCATACCTTGGCCAAATTTCGCTCCCTTTGCTTGGCAGTTTTTCATATCGCCAGCGCACGGCATTGCACCACCTTTGAAATCCTCGTGGAAGCCGCCCTTAAATCCGCCCATTTTTGGCATTAAATTTGGAGCGCATTTATGCTGGGCGTTTGCGCATGGAAGCGGAGTTTGTCCGCCTTGCGGATCTTGTGCGAAAGCCCCAGTTGCCAAAACAGCGCACGCTAATGATAGAACTAACTTTTTCATTTTTTCTCCTTTACTTTAAAGTTGGCGTGATTATACGCGCGCAAACTAACCCCAAAACCCACGCGTTGCTAACCGAAGCTAACTTTGGCAGAAATTTACGATAAATTTGGAGTTTTGAAATACTGCGCCGATATGCTCGCTATTGTCATTGCGAGAAACGGCGCAAGCCGTTTCGTGGCAATCTACGAGCATAAAATTCCTTGCGCTAAATTTGCTGTCATTGCGAGCCGACACCTAACTACTAAAATTTTAAATTCGCAGTTTGCAATTCGTTTCCTTTATTTGATTTTAAAGTAAATTTCTTGTTTTTCATCATAAACAAATATTCTTGGCTTAATATCATTTGCCTCAAAATAATCAGGTATTTGAACGGATTTTGAAAGCATATCTTTGCTAACTTCCATATATGATATTTCTTCATCGTGATTTAAATGTTTTTGTTGCACTTCATAAGAATACATTGCAGGCATATTAGAAAACATTATATGAGCCCCTTTTTTAGTAATTAAACGATATTCATCATTGATTTTAATAACTTTTTGCAAATCCGAATATAATTTTTTGGTTTCATCATCAAATTTACAAGTAACATAAAAATATACAGAATCAAAATGCGAAAGCGTATAGCTAACATACTTTTTACAAGTTTTATAAAATTTATCTCTTTGTTTCTCTAAAATCTTATCATACTCCTTTGTTAGCTTTTCTATCTCATCATCGCTTTTATCTAGTGCTTTAAGTTTAGCGTTATAATGACTTTTTAGGTAATACAACTCATAATTTATCAAATCATCTTTCATCGCTTTTATAATGAAAGGTTCTCTAAAAAATAACAAAACTATCGGTAAAAAATATATCACCATCAATATAGCGATAAATTTAAAAAATTTTTTAACAAATTTACGCAAATTCTGTTTCACTTTTTTATAAATTTTATAAAATTCACGCCATTTTCGTGCGAATAGGCGATTTTGTAGCCGTTTAAAATCGCTGTTTTTTGTATGATAAATAGCCCAAATCCATACCCGCTCGAACTTTTATGGCGCACGCTTTTATCCAATTTCCAGTTTAGTTCCAGCTCGCCGTTCGCGCTAGAAATGTCCTTGGCTAAGGGCTCGCCGCTGTTTTCGAAAACTATCGCGCCATGCGTGGCGTAAATTTTAATCTCGTGATTTGGCGAGTAATTCAGTGCGTTTTCGATTAAATTTTTAAGACATATCTCCCACAGCTCGGCGCTTCCATAAATTTTAAAATCGCGCGCTAAATCAATGCAAATTTTATCATTTTCGCGCAAATTTAGCTTTTCGCGTGTGCGCTCAAAAACCTCGCCAAAGCCCATTTGCTCGCACTCTACCGCCTCGGAGCTAACCAGACTTTCAAGAAGCCTGAAATTTTCTAACTGCTCGTTTATCTGCGCAAAAAGCCTAGCCAAATTGCCCTGATTTTGCGGGCTGGGAGCGTTTTTTAGGTAAAATGCGCCCTTGGCAAGGGGCGTTTTCATCTCGTGCATAAAGATTTTGTTAAACATTTCTCTGGTGCCAAGAAGCTGTTTTATGCGCAAAATCGCGCTATTATAGGCGTTTTGGATACGAGAAATTTCTTTATAATCGCTTTTGATTTCCAAAATTTTAAACTCGCCGTTTTTTAAATTTAGCAAATTTGAATAAAGCAAATTTAATGGCGCCAAAGCCTTATTTAAAAAGAAAAAAAGTAGTGCCAAAATACCTAGCAAAACGCAGAAAAAAATGTCGAAAACCGCGAAATCTCGGTCATTATCCAAGGCGCGCAAAACCATATAATTAATCGGCGTGTATATGAAAAACAGCTCCTCGCGCCCTGATTTTACGATCTGATAGCCGCTATTTTTATCGCCGAAACTCTCGATGATTTTGGCGTTTTTGGTGCCGAAATTTTCGGCTAAAACAAAGCCGTTTTGCGCCAAAATTTCATCGCTTGGCAAGCTAGCGTTTAAAAGCTCTTCTTGGAAACTTTGCAAATTTAGCCGTAAATTTAGGCGCAAAGTCTCTTTGTAGCGATAATCCTTCCAGCTATGCACGCCAAACCACAAAAAAACTACCCCCAAAAACGCTACCAAAAAAAGTATCAAAATGCGCCTGAAAATGGACTTTTGTGCGCTGTTTTGCAGACTAGGTTGCGCTGAATACTGCGCCGAAATTTTTGCACCCTTTTGCGTATCTGTCTGCGCCGAATTTTGCGCCAAATTTTGCTCGCTATTTGGCAAGGCGATACCCTCTGCCACGAAGCGAGATTATGTGATTTGCCTCGCTGTGAGGTTTGATTTTGGCTCGAATTTTGCTGATTATCATCTCCAAATTTTTCTCATTTGCCGATACAATCGAGGGCGAGGCGCGCAAAATTTGCTCCTTGCTCACAGCGGCTGGGAAGTTGCGAACTAGCTCGCCAAGCACTTCAAACTCAGCCAGCGTAAGCCCTAAATTTATGCCGTTAAATAGCACATCGCCTAGATTTTTATCCACGCTAAACGCTAAATTTTCGCTCTCTTCTTTAAAATCATTTGCCCTGCGCAAAAGCGAGATTATGCGCGCGTATAGCTCGTCTGGATCGTATGGTTTGGGCAGGTAGTCATCAGCCCCGATTTGCAGGGCGCTTACCTTATCGACGGTCGAGGCGCGCGCGCTCGAAACGATAACCGGGATTTTGCTTTTTTTGCGGATTTCTTTGCAAACTTCCAGCCCGTCCATGCCAGGAAGCCCCAGGTCCAATAAAACCAAATCAAACTGCGCCAAATCCGTGCTAATCGCCAAAAACGGATCCTCGCACGCCTCCACGCTAATGCCCCGCGAACCTAAAAATTCGGCTATCAATCCAGCAAACTCTGCGTCATCTTCGATCAAAAAAACTTTTACCATTTCTGCTCTTTAAATTTTGATATAAAACCTTAATTATATGTAAATTTTGTAAATTTGAGAGTTCTAAATAATAAAATTTATTAATTAGATACTTTTTATTTAAATTTATCGTTTATAATACCGCCGAATTTAAATTAAGAAAGGAGACATGAAAATGTCAAAAGTAACAAAACAACTAAACCAAATCCAAGCAGATGCACACGCGCTATTTGTCGCATTTCACGCATATCACTGGAATATCAAGGGTCTTCAATTCGCGCCAATCCACTCTTACACAGAGGAAGCTTACGATGAGTTTGGCGTGCTTTTCGATGACGCAGCTGAAAGAGCCTTGCAAATCGGTGGCAAACCAGTAATCAAAGCCGAAGAGCTAATCAAACTAGCCTCTGCTCCAATCGATCTAAAAGACGATTATAGCGCAGAAGAGGTGCTAAAAAATGTGAAAAAAGCCTATGAATATTTGCTAAAAGAGTTCAAAAAACTAGCCGAAATCGCAGACGAAGCAGGCGATATCGTAACATCAAATTTCGCACAAGACAAACTTGGTGGATATGAAAAACGCCTTTGGATGCTTGATGCAATGCTTGCAAAATAATCTTTGAAAACCTCAATAAAAGTCGCCAAATTCGGCGACTTGTGAAATTTGTGAGTTTTAGAATTTATCGTGCGTATTCGCGCCGTTTGTGTTATCCCACGGAAGTTTCGTTCCACCAAGGATATGAAAGTGCAGGTGCATGACCTCTTGGCCGCTGTTTTCGCCGCAGTTGCACACTAGGCGGTAACCTGTCTTATCTAGCCCCATTTTCACAGCGACTTCTTTGATAAAACTGCTAAGACCCACCATGACCTCTGGCGGGGTTACTTGGAAGTTTTCATAGCATTTTTTCGGAATTGCCAAAATGTGGATTGGCGCCCTTGGGCTAATGTCGTGAAATGCCAGAAAATCGTCGTTTTCTAGGACTTTGTTGCATGGAATTTCGCCTGAAACAATTCTTTCGAAAATATTCATAATAAATCCTTTTTGGGTTAAAAAATCAGGGCGAATTATAGCTAAAAATTTCAAATTTATGAATTTTTACCTTGTTTTTATCAATTTTTAACTACAATCGCAAAATTCATTTTTTTACAAAAAGGATAAATTTTGCAAGAAATCAAAGCCAAAATCGAAGCAGCCACTAGCTTAGATGAAATCGAAAAAATCCGCCTTGAATTATTTGGCAAAAAGGGCGTTATCACCGAGCTTTTCGCTCAGTTAAAGTCCGTCCCTGCCGAGCAAAAAAAGGAATTTGCAAAAGAGGCAAACCAAAAGCGAGATATTTTTTCCGAGCTAATTGGTGCGAAAAAATCAGCCTTGGAGGCAATCGCGCAAAAAGAGGCGATGAAAAAAGAGGCGATCGATGTTACGCTATTTAACGAAAATGTCGCTAGCGGGGCACTTCACCCTGTAATGGAGACTATGGATAAGATAATCGATTATTTTGTATCGCAAAATTTCAGCGTAGAATCTGGTCCGCTAATCGAAGATGATTTTCACAATTTCGAAGCGCTAAATTTACCGAAATACCACCCAGCGCGCGATATGCAAGATACATTTTATCTAAATTCAGGCGAGCTTTTGCGCACACACACTAGCGGCGTGCAAATCCGCACAATGGAGAAATTCAAAACTCCGCCAGTGCGTATGATAGCCCCAGGTGCGGTATTTAGACGCGATATGGATTTGACACATACGCCGATGTTTCACCAAGTAGAGGGTTTAGTCGTCGAAAAGGGCGCAAATGTGAGCTTTGCAAATTTAAAATACATTTTAGAGGATTTTTTGCATTATATGTTTGGCGATGTAAAGGTGCGATTTCGCCCTAGCTTTTTCCCATTCACCGAGCCTAGCACAGAGGTTGATATTAGCTGTATTTTCTGTGGCGGATCGGGCTGTCGTGTTTGCAAACAAACTGGCTGGCTAGAAGTGCTAGGAAGTGGCGTGGTAGATCCAAATGTGTTTAAAGCGGTAAAATGGAGCGATGTGAGCGGATATGCCTTTGGGCTTGGGGTCGAGAGATTTGCTATGCTACTTCATAAAATTCCTGATTTGCGCTCACTTTTTGAAGGCGATATTAGATTATTGGAGCAATTTAAATGATAATAACGAAAAATTGGTTACAAGATTGGATTGATTTAAGCGAAGTCTCATCAGAAAATTTAGCCCTTACGCTAAATTCGATTGGTTTAGAGGTCGATGCGCACACTCGCATGAATATCCCAAATTTGGTCGTCGTGGGGCTTGTTAAAAGCAAAAGACGCCACGAAAATTCAGACCATTTAAATGTCTGCGAAGTCGATGTCGGCGAAAAAACGCTCCAAATCGTGTGCGGAGCCAAAAATGTCGATGCTGGGCAGTTCGTAGCAGTAGCACTCGTGGGAGCGAAGCTTCCTGGCGGATTGGAGATTAAACCAGCCAAGCTTCGTGGTGAAGAGAGCTTTGGTATGATTTGTTCATCGACCGAGCTTGGGCTTCCTAAGACCTTTGACGGGATTATGATTTTAGACGAAAGTATCGGCGAGCTAATCCCTGGCAAGGCGTTAAATGAGTATGAAATTTTTAACGACGACATAATCGAGATTGAGCTTACCGCAAATAGGGGCGATTGCCTTAGTATTTTAGGTATCGCGCGAGATCTTAGTGCTGGGTTAAATTTAGCGTTGAAAGAAAAAGTCGAGTTCAAAGACCCTGAAAATGCCCCGGGAATCGGTAGAATTCTAAATGTCCATACAAACGCCGAAAGCAACGCGAGATTTTCGTTTCGCGCCTTTGAAGCAAAGAAAAATTTCGGCCTTTCCTTCAAACACATTTTGCGTCTTGCGATTGCCGATTTGCTAGGCTCTTGCGCTGTGCAAAACTATTTAGCTTATGTTACACACGCGACGGGAGTTTTGCTAAGGGCGTATGATTTCGAAAAAATCGCTAATGGAAGCGAAAAAATTTCACTTGACATTAAACAGCTACAAAACGGCGAATTTGGCGTGTATTGCGGTGAAAAACTGCTAAGTATCGCTGGAATTTGTCAAGATGAAAATTTCAAAGCCTGCGATGAGGCAAAAATCGTAATCATCGAGGCAAACTACACCAAACCCCTTGTCATCGCAAAAGCCATAAACGAAAACAAAAGCCTGAAAGGCGACGAGCAGGTTTATCGCTCATCTCGTGGTAGCGAGCCAAGCCTTGGCGTGGGCACAGATCTTTTATTTCGCATTTTGGGCGAAAATCCTTCGATTTTGCCGTATGCTGGCGCGCAAAGAATTTCGAGCGCGTATGAGCCTGTAACGATTAGATTTAGCGACAAAGAGATTAATAAAATGATTGGCGCAGATATTTCGCGCGATCAAATCGTAAAAATTCTAAAAAAACTAGGATTTGATATCAGCATAGAGGCTGATTTCATCAACGCCAAAGTTCCGCATTTTAGGCACGATGTGCTAAATGCACACGATATTTGCGAGGAAATCGTGCGAATCGTAGGCATTGATAATATCGCCTCAGCACCGATGAAATTCGAGGAAAAAACACGCATAAACGAAACTTATATAAATTTGCAAAATTCACGCAAAGTGCGCAAAAAAGCGGCTGCTTTGGGATTTTTCGAGTGCGTGCATTATGTCTTTGACGATAGCAAAATTTTAGCCTCTCTTGGATTTGCGCCGTGCAAAAAAGAGATTTTAAACCCGATCAATAGCGAGTTAGACGCGCTTCGCCCAACGCTGATAAATCATCTTTTGGCTTCATCTGAGCGAAATTTGAAAAATTCGAAAAAAAGCGTCAAACTTTTCGAGCTTGGCACGGTTTTTGACGCTGAGGGCGTGCAATCGCAAAAACTGGGATTTGTCGCAAGCGGACTAAAAAACGAAAGCTCTATCGCAAACGGCGCGAAACCTGCGGCTGTGGATTTTCTATACTTTGCGGGATTAATTCAAAGCGTGATTGGCAAATTTAGCGTGAAAATTCCAGAGCAAAAAATCGGCTTTTTAAGCGAATTTGAACAAGCCCTAATCGAGCAAAATGGCGAAATTGTGGGCTTTATAGGGCGCGTAGATGGCGATGTGGAAAAAAGTCGCGATTTAGAAAAAACATATTTGTGCGAGATTGATTTTGAAAAGCTAAAATTTGAAAGAATCATGGCAAATGCTTATTCGAAATTCCCTAGTATTTCGCGCGATTTAAGTATTTTGGTGCCAAATGACCTTAGATTTGAGAAGATTAAAGAGGTTATAAGCTCCCTTAAAATCGACGCTTTGAAGGAATTTTTGCCGACTGATTTATACAGAGACGAAAGCCTAAAAGATAGCGCAAGTTTGACAATTAAATTTAGTTTCCAAGACGATAATAAAACCCTAGAAGATGACGAAGTAGCGGGCTTTATGGATAAAATTTTACAAGCATTAAATCAAAATTTAGGATTAGAATTACGATGAGAATTTTCGCTCAAAAATCGCCATTAAATGCCGAAATTTCAAATATCGGCTCAGATAAATCGATCTCTCATAGAAGCGCAATTTTCGCGCTTCTATCGGATAGGACAAGCAAAATTTCAAATTTTTTGCTAGCTGAGGATACGCTAAATACGCTAAAAATCGTAGAGGCTCTGGGCGCAGAGGTTAAGCGAGTGGGTGCTTTGGTCGAAATCACGCCAAAAGGCGCGATAAAAGAGCCAAATATGCCATTAGAGTGCGGGAACTCAGGCACTACGATTCGCCTTTTTATGGGGCTTTTAAGCTCGGTTAAGGGATTTTTTGTCCTAAGTGGCGATAAATACCTAAATGAGCGCCCAATGCGCAGAATAGGGGGTCCCCTAAGCAAAGTAGGGGCGAAAATTTACGGCCGTGATAATGCGAACAAAGCTCCGATTGCAATCGAGGGAAACAGGCTTGAATATTTCGAATTTGATAGCAAAATTTCATCTGCTCAGGTCAAAACCGCTATGATTTTAGCCGCCCTTAATAGCAATGGTTGCAAATTTAGCGAACCTGAGCTAAGCCGCGATCATAGCGAAAAAATGCTAAAAGCTATGGGAGCGGATATTAGCACAAACGGCCTTGAACTGCGTGTAGAGCCACTACGCGCGCCACTTAAACCGCTTGAAATTTTCGTGCCAAACGACCCAAGCTCGGCGTTTTATTACGCTGTGGCAGCCTCGATAATCCCGGGCTCACATATCGTGCTAAAAAATATGCTTTTAAATAAAACTCGCATAGAAGCTTACGAAATTTTAAAGAAAATGGGCGCGAAAATCAGCTACAAAAAAACCGATGAAATTTACGAAGAAATCGGCGATATCGAAATTTCTTACGCCCCGCTTCACGCCGTAGATGTTAGCGAAAATATCCCGTGGATGATAGATGAAGCCCCAGCCCTAGCCGTGGCGTTTGCCTGCGCGCAGGGCAAAAGCACTCTAAAAAATGCAAAAGAACTTCGCGTCAAAGAGTGCGACCGCATAGCTGTCATGGTCGAGGGATTAAAGGCGTGTGGCGTGAAAGCTAGCGAGCTAGAAGATGGCTTTGAAATCATAGGCGGTGGAGAAATGAGCCCAGCAATCATCACGCCTCATGGCGATCACAGAATTGCGATGAGCTTCGCTATTTTGGGGCTTAAATGCGGTATGATGATAGAAGATGCCAAATGTATCGCGACATCTTTTCCAAATTTCAGCGAAATTTTAAAACAAATCGGAGCTAGCGTTGAGGATTGAAATGGCCAAAAGCTACGGCTTTTGCTTCGGGGTAAAAAGAGCGATTAAAATCGCAGAAAACGCAGGCGAAGCCTCGACGATAGGCGAGCTAATCCACAACGCAGAAGAGATCAATCGTCTAAGGCAAAATTTTGGCGTTAAAACCCTAAAAGACGCTAGCGAAGTAAGCGATGAAAAAAAGCTCATAATCCGCACACACGGTATCCAAAAAGAGGATTTGACGCGCCTAAGAGAGCAAAATAAAGAGCTCATTGACGCAACCTGCCCCTTTGTGACCAAACCACAGCAAATCGTCGAAAAAATGAGCGATGAGGGGTATGATATCGTGATTTTTGGCGATAGCAACCACCCAGAGGTAAAAGGGGTGAAATCCTATGCTAAGGGCAGAGTTTTTGTGGTTTTAGAGCCAAGCGAATTGGACGAGATTAAGCTAAATTCAAAGGTTGCGGTAGTTTCGCAAACTACGAAAAAAATCGAAAATTTTGTCAAAATCGTGGATTATTTAATGCAAAAATCGCGCGAGGTGCGTATTTTTAACACAATTTGCAACGCAACGCTAGAAAACCAAGAAGCAGCCGCCGAGCTAGCCAAAAAAGCCGATATTATGATAATCGTGGGTGGCAAAAATTCATCAAATACAAAGCAGCTTTTTTTGATTTCGCAAAGCTTTTGCAAGGATAGTTATTTGATCGAAAACGAAGACGAAATCGAGCAAATTTGGTTTAAAAACAAAAATTTATGCGGGATTTCGGCTGGGGCTAGCACGCCTGATTGGATTATCAAAAAAGTCGTTGAAAAAATCGAAAAAATATCAAAATTTTAAAATTTCATCTCAAATTTAACATATCAAAATTTAAAAAAATTTAGTTGATTAAAAGCAAAATTTAGGTAAGATTTAGTTTTTAGCATTTTTGTTAAAAATGTAAATAAATTTAAAGGAAGCTTTATGGCCGAGGTGAACGAGAAAGTTCAAAATCACGCAGATGAAGATTTTGCGAAATTGTTAGAAGAGTATGACAACCAAAAATCACACGATGAGGTAGTCACAGGTAAGGTTATCGCTGTTAAAGACAACGAGATTTTCGTAGATGTGGGTAGAAAGCTAGAAGGAGCTTTGGATGTATCCGAAGTGAGCGACGCCCAAGGAAACTTGTGTGTAAAAGTAGGTGATGACATTAAAGTCGCGATAATCGGAAGTAGAGGTGGTCGCCCGGTCGTATCATATAGAAAAGCTATAAAAAAAGAAAAAGTTAAAGCGTTTATCGATTCTTACGATGAAAATGCAGAAAATGTATATGATGTCAAAATCGTCTCTTTTAACAAAGGCGGTTATGTTTGCGTTAGCGAAGATGATGTTGAGTTTTTTATGCCACGCTCTCAAAGTGCGCTTAAAAACCCAAATGGCGCTATCGGCAAGACTTTTAAAGTAAAAGTTCTAAAAGTAAATGAAGATGAGCTAAGTATCGTGGTTTCACGCAAAAAATTGCTTGATGAGGATCGCAAAGCTAGCAAAGAAATCATCGAAAAAATAGTAGCTACTGAGGGTGTCATCGAAGGCACAGTCAAGAAAATCACAACTTATGGTATGTTTGTCGATGTAGGCGGCGTAGATGGTCTAGTTCATTACAGCGAAATTTCATATAAAGGCCCTGTAAATCCTAGCTCGCTTTATAAAGACGGCGACAAAGTCCCAGTCAAAGTCGTCAAATACGATAGCGACAAAAAACACCTATCTCTTTCAATCAAAGCTGCAATGCCAGATCCTTGGAACGAGATCAAAGACAGCCTAGAAGTCGGCGACACAATCCGCGTAAAAATCAGCAATATCGAGCCTTATGGCGCATTTGTTGATTTAGGCAACGATATCGAGGGATTTTTGCACATTAGCGAAATTTCATGGGATAAAAATATCAAAAATCCAAAAGACTTCATCAGCGAGGGCGAAGAAATCGATGTAGAAGTCGTAGAAATCAACCCAGATGAAAGAAGACTAAGAGTAAGCCTTAAAAACTTGCTTCCAAAACCATTTGATGAATTTTTGGCAAAATACAAAGTCGGCGATGTGGTAAAAGGTGCAATCACAACAATCACAAATTTCGGCGCATTTGTTAGAATCGACGGCGTAGAGGGTCTTTTGCACAATGAAGACGCTTCTTGGGATAGAAACGAAAAATGCAAAAATTTATTCAAAATCGGCGATGAACTAGAAGTCAAAATTATCAAAATCGACAACGATACACAAAAAATTTCACTAAATCGCAAAGAGCTAGGCGATAGCCCGATTAGCGATTATGCGAAATCTCACAAACAAGGCGATGTCGTAAAAGGTAAAATTCGCGATATCAAAGATTTCGGAATCTTCGTAGAGTTAGAAGGTGGCGTAGATGCGCTACTTCGCAAAGAGGATTTGGGCGATAAGAGCGCAGATGAGATCAAAATCGGCGATGAAATCGAAGCTGCGATTGCATTTATCGACGAAAAGAAAAATCGTATTCGCCTAAGTGTTCGCAGACTAGCTCACCAAAAAGAGCGCGAGCTTTTAAACGAAGTAAATAGCGATGACGAAAAAATGACTTTGGGAGATCTTATCAAAGATCAACTAAAATAACCCCGCTTGCAAGGCAGTTTTGCCTTGCAACTCCACATACAAAATAGGAGAAATTTATGAAAACTGTAATAGTTTGCGACGCAATCCACAATATAGGTTTTGAACTTCTCTCAAAAGAATCAGATATCCATGTAATCGACGCTACCGATGTCCCAAAAGACGAGCTTTACGGCATGCTTGGCGATGCAGATGTAGCAATCACTAGAAGCTCGACTGCGGTAGATGAGAAATTCTTAAATTCAGGAACTAATCTCAAAGCTATCGTGCGCGCTGGCGTGGGCGTGGATAACTGCGATATCGACGGCTGCTCGAAGCGTGGAATTATCCTTATGAATGTCCCTACGGCAAACACAATCGCCGCCGTGGAGATGACCATGTGCCACCTGCTAAATGCCGCGCGAAAATATGTAAATTCGTGCAATGATTTGAAAATCAATCGCATTTGGAAACGCGAAAAATGGTATGGTACCGAGCTATACAAAAAAAGCTTAGGCATTATCGGTTTCGGCAATATCGGCTCTCGCGTGGGTGTGCGCGCACTTGGCTTTGGTATGAGCGTCATCGCGTATGATCCATATATCGATCCAGAAAAGGCCACGAAACTAGGCGTGAAATATACTACGAATTTCGACGATATCCTAGCGTGCGATTTCATCACAATCCATACGCCAAAAAACCGCGAAACTATCAATATGATCGATGAGCCACAAATTGCGAAGATGAAAGACGGCGTGCGCCTCATAAACTGCGCACGCGGTGGATTATACAACGAAGCAGCCCTAGTAAAAAACCTAAAATCAGGCAAAATCGCATATCTAGGCATAGATGTTTTCGACAAAGAACCAGCCACTTCGCATGATTTCTTAGATATCGAAAATTTAACCGCCACTCCGCACCTTGGCGCGAATACTTTGGAATCACAAAGAAATATCGCGGTCGAGGCCGCAGAGCAAGCTATCAGCGCAGCACGCGGTATCAGCTACCCAAATGCGCTAAATTTGCCTATCAAATCCGAGGACTTACCAGCCTCAATCGAAGCGTATGTGGATTTGATATCAAAAATGGCTTATCTAGCCGCCCAAATCAACAAAGGTCCGATAAAATCTATCAAAATCGAGGGTAGCGGCGAGATTTCGCAATATCTAAATTCAATGCTAGTTTTCGCTATCGTGGGCGCACTACACGATAGTTTGGGCGATTCGCTAAATTATGTCAATGCAAAATTCCTAGCCGATGAGAAGGGTATCGAAACCGAGTATAAAGAGTGCGTGGGCAGTATCTACAAAAATGAGATTGGTGTTACGATTATCACAGACAAGGACACTTCGAGCGTCGTGGGCACGGTCTTTGACGGCAAAGAGGGTCGCATCGTAAATGTCAATGGATTTAAAACTGATTTCAAG
Source organism: Campylobacter sp. JMF_11 EL3 (assembly GCF_027736965.1). Taxonomy (NCBI): domain Bacteria; kingdom Pseudomonadati; phylum Campylobacterota; class Epsilonproteobacteria; order Campylobacterales; family Campylobacteraceae; genus Campylobacter; species Campylobacter sp. JMF_11 EL3. The sequence goes on along the minus strand of NZ_JAOVTJ010000002.1, from coordinate 2,176 downwards.
CCAAAAGGCAAGATGATAATCTTTAAAAACACCGATGTCCCTGGCGTCATCAAAAACATAAGCACGATTTTAGCCGATGAGAATATCAATATCGCTGACTTCCGCCTAGGCAGAGGCGAGGACGGCAACGCACTAGCCGTGATTTTGGTCGATTCTCAGGTGCAAAAATCAGTCCTCGAAAAGCTTGCTAAACTCGACACTTGCCTCATGGTGCGCTACGCATCGCTATAAATTTAGCCAAATTTAATGTAGGGGTTATAATAACGATTTTATTATAACCCCAAAAGAAAGCAATATGATAAAAAATTTAGAATTTTCTTAGTTTTAATCTGTATTGCTATGGGAAAAAATCTCCAAACATTTAATTCATAAAAATTTAAAATTATATGAAATTTTGCTAAAATATTGACACTAAATTTAAAATTTGTAGATTGTCACGCAATTAAATCATTGTTCGTTATGACAAAACTAGACGCAAATTTAATTCTAAAATTTGCACTTAAAAGGAGCTTAAAATTTAAAATTCAGCCAAATTTCAGTGCAAATTTTAATAACTAAATTTTGCTTTAAAATTCCCAAATTTAGGCTATTTAAAGCGCAAAAAATCCCTCGTAAATCATAGCATTTTACATATATGTATGTAAAATGAAATCTATTTACAAGGAGGAAACCATGAGAAAAGGTTTCACTATGATCGAGTTGATCTTCGTTATCGTTATTCTAGGTATCTTAGCAGCTGTTGCTATCCCAAGACTTGCAGCTACGAGAGATGATGCTGAGGTTTCAAAAGTAGTTACAAATGTCGCTACTGCTGTTAGTGATTTGACAGCTTATTATACATCTCATAATAACGGCTTTGCTGCTAAAATCGATGATATGACAAATACTACAAAAAGTGGTAATGTCCAAGCGAAAGGTAACAGCTGCGTTGCGATTGGCACAACAACAGATGGTAATGTTACAGTATCTCCTGCTGCTGATTGTGGTAGCACTGCTATCGTAGCTGGCGTAAATAATGCACTAAGCAAATCAGGCATGCTAACAGCTGATAAAAAGATGAAACATCACCAAGCTGGTGGTAGCGCAGTAGAGTGGTAGGATTATAATCCGATTGGATTATACTTTGATAACTTTGGCTCGGAGGCTTCGGCTTCCGAGCCTTTTTTATTTGTATAATTTAAAAGATAAATCAAATGATAATTTTAGATAATAGTGCTTATAAAATAATAGGTGAAAAATTTGTTAAAGCTTATCTGGAACGAGGTTTTGGACAATTTAACAAAACCGATATAGAAATTTTACTTTTTCGTTTCATAAAAGAAAATATAGATAACGCGTCTAATTATGAATTATCAAATTTTTTAAAAATATCAGAAACAAGGGTTAAAAATTTAGAACTTAACGCTTCTTTGCGATACGGTGAAATAAACGATGAAAGACATATAGAAATTTTATTTGATATTTTTAAAAGATTTTTAGAAAAAGGGAAAGCACTAAGTGATAATGAAAAACAAATAACATTTTTTTTAGAAAAAGAGATAGAAAAAAGAGAGCTTCAACACGCTCTTAAAAGTCGTGGTTATGTGCCGGCGGAATACGGTATAAATAACGAGATTATCAAAGTTGATCCAGAAAAATTTTTAATCCTTATGTCTGAAATTTTCAACGAATTTGGCGATAAAGGTGAATTATATAAAGGATTAAAAGAAAACCAAAAACTAAATGAAAAATATGAAAAAGAATTCCAAGAAATCATAGATAAATCTACAAGCATAGGAGAAAAATTTAAAAAACTTTTCGCCTATATTTCGGATTGTATCTTTGAAAGCCAAGACAAAGTTGAAAATCTAACTAAAATTTATGATATTGCCAAATCGCTTCTTAAAGTATTTAATAAATGATTTAAATTTGTTGTAGGGCTGATTTGATTTATTTTTCCATAATCTTATTTTTACTATCAATCTTTTTAATAAAATTTTTGCGCACAAAGACCTCATTGCTCTTGGCTTGCGTTTTATGCTTTGCGTATATAATACTGCTTTTAATCGATTATCTTTTTGTGAAATACACAGGAAATTCGCTTACATATTTTTCATTAAATTTATTTAAAATTAGCATTGTTGGCGCCCCTATCGCGACATTTACAAAGCAGATTATCACAGTGGCTTTGGTAATT